>NZ_BLIJ01000027.1:0-65216 GCF_009811475.1 Alteromonas sp. KUL150 | reverse complement strand
TCAAGTCTTATATCGTACGTATTCAGCATTGAATTTAGGCTTCTTCCTAAAATCGTTGTAAGTATAAATTCCCAGCATCAACGACATAAATACCCGAACCCAACTCAAAATCTAAACACTGTTTGTGTTTCAAGACGTTACTTATCTCATTTGCACTTTGATCTGGTTTGCTCAACCCCATGTAGTAGAACAGATAAGCACATCTACGACTATTTAATTACGCTTATGTTGAATAGGTAGTATGTAATTTTTATGACAGTTGGGTATAATCCGCACCCTTGTCGCAACAGAGATGTAGGTTAATGTCAGTAGCATTTCGAGTGGATCAGGTAGAGTACCCGTTCCCAGCAAAACCACAGCCATTATCAGAAGCACGTAAAGCTGAGTTAAAGGCAGAGATCAAAGCCTTGCTTAAGGCCCGTAACGCGGTGCTTGTCGCACACTATTACACAGACCATGAAATTCAGGCTCTCGCTGAAGAGACTGGCGGCTGTGTGGCTGACTCGTTGGAAATGGCGCGCTTTGGTAGAGATGTAGAAGAGCAAACGTTAATTGTTGCTGGCGTTCGCTTTATGGGCGAAACAGCAAAGATTCTTAGCCCGGAAAAGACCGTGCTAATGCCTACACTTGAAGCGACCTGTTCCCTTGATATTGGTTGCCCAGTGAAAGAGTTCAGCGAATTCTGTGACCAGCATCCTGATCACACTGTTGTGGTTTACGCGAATACATCAGCAGCGGTGAAAGCTCGCGCTGATTGGGTAGTAACGTCAAGCATAGCGTTGGAAATTGTTGAGCACTTAGACAGCCAGGGCAAGAAGATCATTTGGGGTCCAGACAGGCACCTAGGTTCTTACATCGCAAAGCAAACCGGCGCCGACATGCTAATGTGGCAGGGCGAGTGTATCGTTCACGATGAATTCTCTGCACAGAAACTTGCAGACATGAAGGCCTTGTATCCAAATGCTGCGGTTCTAGTTCATCCTGAATCTCCGGCGAGCGTAGTAGACATGGCCGATGCGGTTGGCTCAACCAGCCAGCTTATTAAAGCATCGCAAACCATGAATAACGACACCTTTATCGTCGCTACCGATAAAGGGATCTTCTACAAGATGCAACAACTTACGCCAGAGAAGACGTTTATAGAGGCTCCAACGGGCGGTAACGGCGCTACGTGCAAAAGCTGTGCTCACTGCCCGTGGATGGCGATGAACGGCTTAGAGGCGATTAAGGCGTCTTTAACAGGTGAGGGTGACGGTCATGAAATCTTTGTTGATGATGAGTTACGCAAAGGGGCACTTATTCCGCTAGATCGAATGCTTAACTTTTCAGCTGAGTTAAAAGCGAAAGGTGGGCTGTAAACGCACGTTTTATAAGCACTTGTTGAATAATTTCCAGCAAGTTCTTGATTAAGCGCGCGGCTTTACCTACTATACGCGCGCTCAAGGATTTTCGTAGTCGAAATCTTCTTGAAAAAAAATTTGGAGAGGTGGCTGAGTGGCTGAAGGCGCACGCCTGGAAAGTGTGTTTAGGGTTAAACCTAACGAGGGTTCGAATCCCTCTCTCTCCGCCAAATACAAAGAACCGGCTTTACGCCGGTTTTTTTGTGTCTACCGTGTAGCCGCCGACGAAGTTTGGCGAATGGCGCGGAGTAGTTTGGCGACACTTTTAGACTTTAGCGGCCTTATTTATCTGTTT
Source organism: Alteromonas sp. KUL150 (assembly GCF_009811475.1). Taxonomy (NCBI): domain Bacteria; kingdom Pseudomonadati; phylum Pseudomonadota; class Gammaproteobacteria; order Alteromonadales; family Alteromonadaceae; genus Alteromonas; species Alteromonas sp. KUL150. The sequence goes on along the minus strand of NZ_BLIJ01000027.1, from coordinate 63,521 downwards.
TTCTCTACCCCAATTGATGCGTTTTATACCTCTCTTACTTGCCCACTCTCTGATGGCTCGTTTCATATCCATTGTGACTATCCCATGCCCTATATAAATAACAACATCGTTTTCACCATGTGAGTGTGCATAAAACTTGAAAGTACCTTCAGGAAAGGTTAGCCGAAGAATCCACCCTGTTATGAATTCTTCAACTTGAACTTGATTAAACGTGTCGACTGTATAAGGCATTTTTAAACCTTTTTTAAACAGTTCTTGCCGTTGTTGCGTAGTATCTAACTTTCGGTCCACCAGACAAGCCTGGTGCCGTCATAACTACCCCACGACTATCCGCTCCAACGAAGACAGATATTGTTGGCTCAAACTCTTTGGTTGATGATTTAACAGGTATGTCACCCATCCTCGCATGCAACTTGCTTCTTTCTACAATGATCGAATCTGAATCAGTCGATATGATTTTTACTCCTGTTGTATCGAGAACAGATATTTCCACCCTAGTTACATCGTTTTCACTAAAATCGAAGTATCCATCTTCTAGAACTAAACCAGAAGGGTTGCTTGGCTTGAGGCGGAATGTTTCTCTATTGGCGCGCCCTGGAAAGGCTGTTAAAAGACCATCAAACTCGAATGTGAACGATATCTTATCGATAATGTTCAAAACATTATTTTGAACTACTGCAGCAACATTCACGTTTACAAAGGTGGGGGAGCTTTCAGCGCCATCATCATCTACAGTCACTAACTCGAATGTTAGAACCTGTGAGGCTATTTTACTGGGTGATACAGCACGAGGCTTTGATGGTTCTTCTAGGTTGAGCGTGACGATGTCACCCGACGTTTGAGTCCAACGCCACTCGACAATGGTGCCGTCCACGTCTTGCGAATTGGTGCCGTCCAATAAAAATTCGACGCCAGCATCCACTGATAGATCAGCACCAGCATTGGCAATTGGTGATTGATTGGCTACGGCCTCAACTACAATGTCAATCTCTCTACTACCTACTGCACCATCTTCATCTGTGACGGTTAACCGAAGCTTTACGGTTTGCTGCACGCTACTACTAAAAGCAGTCACGTTCGTTGACGCGCTGGTTGGTGTAGCTATCGAAACAGATTCAACACCATTATCTGCCTGCTCCCATAAATAACTACTTACTGTTCCATCAGAGTCTGAAGAGGATGTGCCATCAAGAGTAAAAGTTTCACCTGCTGCTACCGTTGTTTTTGATGCAACAATGTTAGCGGTAGGTGCTGCATTACTACCTTGCGTAATATAAAAGGTACCGTTCGCAATTACCGAGTCGGTTCCATCACTTACCGTACAACGAACAGCTATATTTGCATCCTCAGCTTCTGCAAGAAAGCTTGTACTTGCTGAATTAGGATCGGCTATCGTAATGGTTGGTGCACCATTAGAAAGTTGTTCCCAAAGATAGGTTAGCGTATCCCCGTCTGGGTCATTAGCTTCACAGACCAAGGGGACCGTAGAGTTAGGGGCATAGTCTATTTCGGTCCCTGTAATTGTAGCGGTAGGTTTGGTGTTGGTTTGAACGAGGGAACTTGAGTAAGTAACTACATCAACACCTTCAATTCTCATTGAGTCGTCATTTACAGAGGGGTTTGTAAACTTATAGCCAAGAGTTAAAGGCGCGTTTAAATCCGCTTCAAAAATATAGTGTTTTGTAGTTCGCGAGACACCATCAAGAACATATACTGCCCGTTCCTTAGGAATAATACGTAACCCGTAAGTATGGGCCGAACGAACAGTTTCTTCATTATTATTTAAGTCACCTCGGCCGATGATACCGATTACCTTCCGAGTCCATTCCTCAGATAGCGTCCCACCATTTTCCTTCACTTGCATCAACATTCTAGTTGAAGCGGCTGAAGAATCTGGCCACCACAATGATATTTGCGTTTGAGGATTATCTATATTGTCAAATAAACCAACACTACCGGTAATATCCTCGGGTCCGTTTTTACCATGGCGCTTAAAGACAATATCTATCATATCGTGGTCAGCTAACGTGATAGTGTCACCCGTCCATTTCGCTGCGCTTGAAGCAGGAATTGTTTGCTGAATCATACCATCGACAAGAGATGCCGTGGTATCCATTGTAAAATCAGCAAGCTGATTGTAAGAGTGGATGACTGTGCGTTCAGAATGTGGTTGCAAGATATGCCATTCATGGTCGATTTCGGTAATTTCACAGATGCCGCAAGCCGTAACCGAGCCTTGGGCCAAGCCTTTATACACACCATAACGCTCACCATTAGGGCCGGTATATGGCATTTCTTTAAAGTGATGAATCTCTAATTCGTCGTAAGACCCTGAAGCGCCCAACTCGATAAACTTGTTAGGTATTGCGACAATATTAAACTCATCGTCAACTAGAACTTCTACGGGCCGTGAATAGTTGTCCGCCCCGCCACTCACAACATCAGGGCGAATTACTACTATCATGCGCCAGTAATTGCCAGCTTGCTTAATAGATCCCACATCCCAGAGAATCCAAATCCATTCATCTACGCCAGATGCCGAATCGTGGAAATCGCTCATTTCACCTTGGAAACGACCCCAAACTTTTATGCGCTCAAAGTTAACAAGGTCGTCAGTACCCCAAATAGCTTGCCCGGGCGATCTACCTAAATCACCCCCACCGTGAGTTGTGTTTGCCAGATATTGGAATGGGATGTTTGGCATAGGGTTGACGGTTATATTGAGATAACCCGTGTGCCCATCACCTTGTTCATACTTCGGGTTGTACGTTACAACTGAGCGCTGAGAAAGTGTAAAATCAATGCCGTTCGTTGACGTAGCTGAGTGCGTGTTTTGTACCGCAACAGGGTACTCGTTATTAGGATTGCTCTGGGTAGTCGTGTGGTAGTACATATGTAGTACACCATTCAGCATATCTACCGTTGGAGTCTCCGCTTGGTCGTGGCTAGGGTCTTGGTAAATCGGTTCGTTTTTCTGAGTAATATGGTTGAACTCAGCTCGACTTGATATTTGGTTCCACTCGAGCCACGCGCTTGCGTCTGTGACCGGGCCCACGTCACTATCCCAAACACGCGCAAATATCCCACCCTTACCTGTTGCATGGTCTGTCGAGGAATAAATTATTAGAGGGTAGCGTGAGCTAGGCCAATCCGTAATTCTAGACGTTTCAAAAGGGTGCGGCCAAAATTCTTCTGTCGCGTCTGCGGTAGCCAATAGGCTGTGATTATTGTAAAGAACCCCGAGCTTTGTTACGGCCATAGCCTTTTCAGGGTAACGAATTATTGGGGTGTCGGGGGTTAGTGCATTGTCAACATAGAAACCAGCACTATCTAATCGAGTACCCGCTAATGTAGCATCCTGATATGTGGTATCCACTTCAGTTTTGAATCGAATACCGTTTACATAGGCGATGATAGTATCATCAATGGCTCTAACTTTTAGTTCGACCGTATTGGTGATACCGCTTAATGTTCTTTCATAGACAATATCACCGGAACCGTTTGTATACTTTACAAGCCTAGTTCTACCATTAGAAACCGTTATAATTAACGCCCAGTAGTTTTGACTATCTACACCACGAAATACAATACCTACATATCCAGAATCGGTATTCGTTCTGGTGAAGGTTTGCTGAAAAACGCCATCCGCGAGACTTGGCCAAACTATTCGACTGTTCGCCACACTAGAAACAGTTTTCAACGTCTTATTCGCAATCTCAAAATCTCCGGTCCAAACTTCAGAGTTTGGAATAACGCCAAGTGCGGCCCCATTTGCGTAATTGAATGTGTTAATGCTCATTATTTGTCTCTCTATACAGTAATTGAAATAGTATTAGACCATGTGCCTTTTAGCGCACCGTTGAGACAACGGCATCTGATCTTGTGTGTGCCTGAGGTAAAAGAAAGTGAACGTTTGAAACACCCTACAACGCCAGGAAGTCCAACGTTAGGAACGGCCAAAGGTGACCAGCTTGAACCTCCATCGCTAGAGACTTCAAACTCCATATCGGTCATAACTGCGCGGTTTAGGTCATCGAGCGTAGGGTAAGTTTTTAGAACGGTAATTGAATTGTGATGACCACCTAATAGGCCACGGCCCTCGAAATGGTAACTAGCATCTTTTTTCTGCGCGTTCATCTGAGGGACAGAAACGCAACGAACACCATCTACCACGCAGTTCCAAATTTCGAAATACGCGGCACTGTCACTTACAGAGAAGACTTCTCGGGTACCATAGCCTTGTATATATTCGTTATTAGCCAGCGTGACGCAACCGTGTTTGTGTGTACGGGTTATCTTACAAGCCCCTTCCAAACGGCTATAGGTCATTTCAGTACGTTTCTTAAGATCTGTTATAGAGTCTGAGCCATTCTTCCCATCTAAGTTATAGATGTGAGCACTGTATAAGAAACTATCCTCATCCCAGTTAGAGCTATTGATAACAATAATATCGGAGTTACCAAACTGTGAGTTGTAATTACCATAGTTGGAATCAAGGTAGAGGTCTGCGGTTATATTGCAAAGCTGCTGGTTTTTAACAAAGGGTCCATAGAGGTCACCAACAATAGCTACTTGCCAAGTATCATATTGGCCCGTGTACCCGCCCTTAAAATCCATACCGTCTACTTCAAAAGACTCCGCTCCTTTAAGGGTTATACCGTTTCTGCGATTTTGGACAGATACATTTTCAAAGAGAAAGCTAAGCCCCTCGCTGCTGGATTTTCTATAACCGTCCTGCACATTCATAGCCATTTCTTGGTTTTGAATGTGGACGTCCGCAGTGAATGTGTCCCTTAAGCGCCTCGCAGGGATAATACGCCAATCCAAATCTACGGTAGACCCACTTACATTTGCACTTAGGGTTGGTACTGCCGGAGTTTCACTACGAAGTAATTTACGAACATAAATATTCTGGACGTTGCCTTTATATCCACTAGCGGTGATCTGAATCTGAGTCGCGTTCGCGGGCGCTCTAATTAACCAGACTTCCGTACCCTCAATGTTGTGGCTATATTGTCCTACAGCGCTACCAATTTTTGGTGTAACTGAACCACTAACCTTTTCCACTAGTTTTAGGGAGATTTGATATACCTCACCCTCTTCAAATGCGTAGTTCGCGGTCAGTGGGTTGCTTGTGCCGTTAGAATAATAATTCGCTCCACTCTTAGACCACCCCGAACCTGAGAACCCTTCAGGTTGGACGACTTTAGCGCCAACTTCCGGTGAAGGGTGAATCGTGAACTGGTGCATATATATAAGGGTTTCTGTTGAATACCTGAAGTAATCAATAGCTGTTTCGCCAGGGTCTAAATGCAACCATGCTTCAGCGGGCATATACCGCACTGAACCATTGACAGTTGGTAGCACTCGAGCACCACTTGGGAGAATAATAACGCTCTGAAAAGGTCTCTCTGTCCCTTGTACGGCTATGGCATCATTCAGTTGAGGGATGTGCATGAATGGAAGATAGAGGGTCTTGTTCGCATAGACTGGAATAGGGTCCATTGTTACCGTGGCTTTTTCCCCGCGCCAGCTCTCACCCTCTAAAAGTTCTACCGTTTCGTAATATAAAACACCATTCAGTGTGACATTATTCAGAATGACGGTACATGGGCCTTGGGCCGATAAGAAAGGTAGCGGTAAGTGAGCTCGGTAATCCCCCCCATTAATGGTTACTGTTGCGTTAGGACCAATAACTATTACGCCTAAACCCCCGACTTCCTCCAAATTACAACCACAGTTATTTAGCACTCCACCTTTGTGTAAGTAATAGGCAAAGCTATCTCCCGAGAGTTGTCTAGTCCAACTGACCATGCAATCCCTAGCTTCCGCAAGTTCAAAAAACTCTAGCCCTGCCCCATCCCGAGTAGAGGATAGGTTTTTCGCGTCAACTTCACAGTCGAATCTAAAACCATTTCCACTGAATCCTGAGGTGTGAACCTCTCTTACAATCGCCTTTCCCCCTTGCTCCAACTCCAAACCGTAGTACAGAGTTTCAGTCTCGCTGAACTGGTGATTATCGTTAGTGATCGTTCCACCGATAACTTCCATGTTCGAGTGACCAGCCCGTATCACCATACCGATATCTCCGGTACCCGTAATATCGAAGTCTTGAGTTGATACATTTCTGGAACCAATAGGGATATCCAACACTTTGAATATTGTGTTTATGAACGTGAGCTTTCTTAAAATCCAATCGAACATTGCATAGCCTTGTGTGTCTATGAGGCCAGCGTTACTCAATATCGCGCCGTGTACTTCTCCACCTCGGTTATCAGAAGCCAATTTTATAAAAGGGTCAGAGTCTTTAAGCTTTACGCCAAAAAATCGGTGGTAATCCACGCTAAGAATTATCAAGTCACCACTGACGTTTTGAATCCACGGGCTGTGATTTTCTAGGTTCGTATCAATATCCCGCGACCCCGCTTGCAACCCAAAGTAAAAAGATAACGGGTTACCGTCTCGCCCCTTATTAACATCGAAATTCCAAGGCAGGGTTCTAGGTGTCCAGTCTCGAACCGTATTCGGGTGAGCGCCTATAAAGAAATTATCCCCAGGGTCAAGCCTGTATGTAGGATTATCTTCAGAACTATCGCTAAAAATTCGCTTGTAGATAGACTCTAGTTCTTGGGCCGGATTACATTCGGCCCATTCTTGCCCATCAGTCCAACCATTCGCCTTGGTTAAATTAATATCGAAAAGTCTATCCATAATGGGGGATTCTCATTTTAATCGACTCTACTGTGATAGCGCCTGTGACCCGAGTACCAGCGCGTTTGAAAAAAATACGTTCGTCGGTAATAAAGCGGCCGGACCCTGCGTAGTACATTTTGTTGGGATCACGGTTTGAAACCGTTAAGGCAAGGGTGTTGCTGAGGTATTCCGCGATAATGACAAGCTCAAATTCAAAATCATCAAAAGAATCATCGAAGAAACGTAATGCGTCGTTACCGTCTTCAGCATCCGTTACGGTGAAAACTCGCGGGTTTTGTGCGTCTTGTGCCCAGCTCGGTCCGATTTGATTGGGGACAGAGGGCGTCATATCTTCGCTATACCAGTAACCATCAACCTTTTGATAGAAAGTCCTAAACGGGGAGCGAAAGGTACCAAATGCAACATCGAACTTAGCGTTCAGAGAGCCAACATCAGACTGGTTAACATCGAACTGATGCCAGCCAGTATCTAACTCGATGTATTCAATAATCCCCTCGAAGTACTGACTATTAAACTCACCAATTTTGTATAAGTCCGTTACCGTCGTTTCATACTCATGCCACTGATGGTCCGCCAAAGACGGGTTATTCGGTAGGCCTGAACCTCCCGTCCCCATTGGATAAACGCGCATTTTTATATTACCTGTATAGGCGGCACTATTATTAAAACGAAGAATTAAACCTCGATAGAATATTGGAAACGCTCGACTAGAGATTGTCGTTGGAATAGTGAACCACCTATCCGTCAATGCAATATGGACCTCGGTTCTCACATCATCAAAGCGAATTAGACGCTTGTTATTTGGTGATTCTGTTGGGCGGGCATCAACTTTTTTTATAGTAGGGTAATCATTTAAAATGTGATTCAGGCTTTGAATTAACCGAATTGGCGGGCTAGTCGCCAACGATTTCTTATCCTGCCTTACTGCTTCGGGTAACTGTTCTTTGTCGATTGTGCCAGTTACTTCAGAAAAGGCAGGCCAACGCGTCGCCGGTTCTGGCAACACTTCGGTTATGTCACCTTGCACTTGAGTCCAAGTGGGCCACTGCGTAGCGGTTTGTGGTGGGTCGACAATCATTGAAAAACTAATTTCACCTACGGTACCAGGGCCTTCGCCGTATGCTTCGGCTAGTCCGTTCTGCGCTTGGGTTAGTGAAGTAATAGCGTCCAATAGAGCACTGTTCTGACCAAGCGGTATAAGTGTTGCGCTTTTCTCTACGATATCGTTTCCGCTATACGCAATTGCTAGAGTTAATGTTCTGTTCGTAGTGTCCCCACTAGTTACCAACCGTGGGCGATCACCAGCGATAAAAATTACGCTCCCCGGCACAACTGAAAAGTTCGAATCATTAGAGTTAATTTGGATTTGGTTGCTGTTGTCACTTATGCTGACGCTAGCAAATTCTCTCACAGCGCTCATGATGGACGTTCCTCTACGCTGATAAGGTTTAGGTTTTGACTGTTTATAAACTGAGTGACGTGGTACCTATATTGCTCAGTTACTCGTAAGCGGTAGGTGAAGTTTGCTTGGGATGTATTAGTGTCTGTGTAAGTAAAAGAACCGCGAGTTGACTCAAATCTTCTACATACACGACCACTGGGGTCATTGGTTAGTTCAGGCTCATTAAGTTCTGTGTAAAGAATTTCACCTTCGACCTGATGACTTTGGATTTGCGTCCATGCGCCTCCGTCTAGAGCGCGCTCAAGTGTTAAAGTGCATCGAGGAATAAAGCTTTCATCAGTAGGACAATAACCGTCACTATCACTGGTACCAGTCCATGAAATTCCGTAGCTTACTTGTTTCGGGTTGCCATTCGTTGTGAATGGCCCAACTACAACAGATGGGTTTACGGTGAGAAGCGTGGAGTCGCCGCCATTTATGAGCTGCCCTGTGGTAACAGAACCCCCGAAGTATTCGTTTCCGTTCAGATCTCTCCAGCCTAGAGAGGCGTTCTGTTTTGTTAGTGCATCATAATCTGGCTCTCCTTGCGCATCCAAAATTGGCCCCCCTTTCCATATCCATAAATTGTCAGGTCCAAAGCCAGATGGGTCTTCAACCTCCATCACGTTAGGTAAAACCGTAATTTTTCTTGCTGCACGCATAGTGCCTTTGAATTCGGCATGAGCACCTATCTCAAGTCGCCCACTTATTGTGTTTAACCAGAAAAACACTTCACCTGCGGTACTGGCAAAGCGAAGATTGTCCATATAAAGCAGAATGTCGCTATCTCCATTTCCTCCTTGAATGCTCAAGCCTGTGAAGTTTTCGTTCTCATCAACAACGCCTAGATAATAGGTGCCGCCTAGCTCACCAATCTGGTTTTCAAGTGCTTGCATGAAGTTGATGACTGAGAGTTCTTGTCCATCTTTGTTCACGACCTTTACTTCGTCGAATGCACGAACAAGGGGCGCACCGACTATCCAATCGCCATTCTCGTCTTCGTAGCCGATGTTCACCTGTTGGAATTCTGTGAACTGGGCAGCAACACTCGTATTACCCACTTTTTGCTGTAGCCCGAGAATTTTGGTGCTGTTTATCTGATTCGCGCTTACTGCTTCGGTTAGGTTGTAGATTAGCTGCTGATAGTCGTCACCTTGTTCGCTGGTTTGCGTGCTCCAATATGCCACATCATTGGTGATAGCATCGATATGATCACCCAGTGCTGCTGGTAAGCCAGGCCACTGAATGCGAGATATGATTTCAGGGTCTACTCTGTCGAACGTGGTACCTATCAAATCGGCAACACTGAAGCTTAGCCAATTCGGGTCTACTTGGTCGCCATCAACAAGCCGATACCAAACATAGATAATGCCGTCGTGTGGGGTGTTTGTAATAGTGACGGTGTCGCCTTTACCCATATAAATGGCGCTATCGAAATGTTCCTGCTCATCGCCATCATAGGAGTACTTCCATTCATATGTTGCGTTGTTATGGGGAAGAGTAGGGCCGTTAATCACAATGCGACCAGGCAACACATTTACTACCACACCTTGCGTGGGCGTTGACGGCACGCCAATAGTAATGTCTCGTCCGATGCCTGGACTGGTTCTAAATCGGTTTCGTGCAGATACTGCTACGGTATAATCTCCAACAGGCAAGTGCGCTAAGCTCTGAGCTTTGTTTGCAGGCGTAAATGTTAGTTGAGTCTCGGGTGTTTGGCTGTCTTTGTTGCTGACTGAAACAACATAGCTGATCACGTTAGCCGGCGATGGATGGTCCCACGTTAAAACACCTTGTCGCCAGCTGTCATTTGGGGTGGTTGTCCACTGTAAATTTTCAGGAGCCTGGACAACGGTAGCATCTGGCAAAGATGTGTTTGGCGTCAAGTCGCCTTCAGCAGCTTCAAAGCTGTCAGGGTAAATCTGCGGGCCATCTTCTATTAGCTGCAGTTTGGTCTGATGTTTTTCAGTATCAAAGTCTCTGTCTTCAACGGTAAATTCTTTACTCACGCCTGTTTCGACATCAACAAACTTTATACATGTACCAGGAATGATATCTAGCCTAACACCCGGGACAATGTGTGTAGCCATAAAACCCGCGCGGCTACGCTCCATTGCCAGTTTGCCTATTCGCTGCGCTTGATGGTCGCGGGTTATTAGCGTGAAGCGCAGGTTTGACTCTAAGTAAGCACCGTCGTTTTCGCGGTACTCGGCGCTCTTTACCACAGGGGCATTGGTCATTTGCCACTTGTGATTTGGGCTAACAAACTCGGTTTTGACCGTGTTAATTTTTTCTTTGTAAGGGCGATGAGGACGGTACTCTGGAAACGTCATTGAGTCGTTATCTACGTCAATGACTATTGTTGCTGGGCCAGCATACATAGCGGGCTTAAAGTAGACGACACCACCTACACGATAGGGTTTGCCTCCCATGCACGCCATAATTTGGTTAAGCATGTCTTGCTGACGCATGCCGTTATTTAAAACGCCATTTACCTCAAAGCGCGTTCCTGTTTGCTCATTGCCCTCTGCGTCTCTATAGATAGCCTGTTCATCGCAGTAGTTGGCGGTAACAGCAATAAAGTCCATAGGAAGGCGTCGACGAGGAACGGGCTTTGCGCCGTAACGGCGTAAGCAGTCGTAACTACATAGCGCTGGGTTGCTTGACCACTCCCATGTTGATTCATCATCGAAACGCTGCTCACCATCACCACCTTGCGTCGTGTCTTTTCTGGGGTCGTAAACCTTGTGGCCACGAACAACGAATTTAATTTCGTTTAGCCCGCTCGGGAACGCTTCATCATCAACTTTAATTTTTAACGTCACATAGGTTTGGTTTACGCCTATATGTTCCGATGTCCACCCACTGATATATTGGTTAGCAAGTGGGCACACTGTGGTTTGGTCGCCTAAATAGATTCGGCTGGAAACTAAACCTGAAAGCTCACTCTTGGTTTTCCCCTCTATTTCATAAATATCTACGCTCTCACACGGATGGCCAATAAGGTGAAGCACCATTATGTGGTAGTCATCACCACCGATAGTGGGCTTGGCATAGCCGACGATTTTGCCGCCTACTAGCGCCTCGCCATACACTATTTTTCTTACATCGTTAGCATTAGTGTTTAACGACTGGTCAGCGGCAGGGTCAGATGCATAATCGCCCATGTCGGGTGTAAGGGCATCTCCCAGAAAATGCGTTACTGCAGCTCCGCCAACGCCAATTGCTACTGCACTTAGTGCAGCTGAAAGACCAACACCTAAAACCGTAACCGAAGCGCCTACTGCTGCGGCGCCTACCCCTAATGCAACACCGACAGCTACTGGTGGCATGGCACACTCCAACAACCTAATGCGCGATTCAATGGCATAGTGGCAAGGCCATTTAATGTCGCCACCCAAATTTTGCCGCTAGCAACAACCCCTAAGGCATCACCCGTGTCGGTTTCAACAAGTACCAAGTCACCGCGACCTGCGTTTAAACGGGGTTTAAGCGGACCAAATATGGCATTTAACGTACTTTTAATATCGCCATGACCATATTTAATTAATGCCTTGGCTGCCCCTTTTTCGGTGGTGTATTTACCTCTAAACGGCTCTGCAAAATCTTTCCCTGTCATCGCGTGAACAGCATTTGCAGCGAACAAGCAGCAATCAAACGTGCCCCACTCAAACGGGGTGTCTAAATTCTCTTGCAGGTAAGTGACAAGCGCTTCTGGCCAATTTTTGTTTCTCATCGTTGGTGGGCTCCGCTTCTACCGCGCGTTGAACGTCTACCGCCACCGCCGTAATTTGTCTTAACTGGAAGGCTGGAAAGAGGGGAGCCTGCGATCACTTCTACAAGGTCAAAAAATCGGTCTCCCGGGTGAAGTTCTTGCTGCGCTGCATCGGTGGTTTTTACCACTTCGACAGGTTGAGCCCATCGCTCGAACCAGTCGTTAATAGTGATTTTGATAACCGCAGGTTTGTTCGCGGCGCGTTTACCTGTAATAACTTTTAGGTCAACCATTTCTGCATCGATAAAATAATCAGCGCCTTCTGTTATTTGGCGGTTCTCATCGAACGCGACTAGATGGATGAAACACTCGCGACCGTTGGGGTCTAAGTTCATGACCTCACTGAGTAACGATGGGTCGCGCACAAGCAGTGAAAGCGTGGTTCTGTTGCCACTTTGGCTCGCGTTCTCTCTAACTCTGCCAATGCTGCCAAGCTCACCTATGCCTAGATAGGTCTGCCCGTTATAAACGCGGGTGCCCACACCTGTGTGAACTCGTACCCAGCCAGACTTAAAGTTTAATTCTGCAAAGGCGAGCAAGCGTGACGGGCTTGCCTTTGCGGCTTCTAACATCGTGGGTGAAATTGCGCTCTCAATCATGTGAATGCCTCTTCAAAATCAAGCGTAATATTGCGGTACAAACGGCGGTTGCCAGACAGCTGCTGTATTTGTTCTGGTTTAATCCATCGCGCGATGGTTTTAAGCGCAGAAACATCGCTTTGAATAATGCTGTTGTCTGTGGCGGGCTCGCGTAATTCGTTCGTAAAGTAAAGCGTGGTGCGACCAAACTCATCGGCATAGCAGTCTTGTCTAATCTCAAGCAGCTGCTCGCCAATCACACAGCGGTCCATTGCACTCGCGACCAAAAGGTTTGGTACAAACCCATCGGCGTTTAACATCATGCCGTACTGGCCTGCACCATTTACTCTAGGAACGCCTGCCCACAATCCGCTTTGTTGGTTAAAGGTTGTGTCGTACAAACGGGTTTTATTAACAGGGCCGCGCAAGTGAGCTAAGTGCGCCTTCAGCACCTTGCATTCTTCAAATGTCAGCACTGAAAATTTGTAGGAAACAATCCATCGTTCGCCTGGGTTCTCGACAATATGTTCAAATCCATTAAATGAGCTCCTGTTCATTTTGGTATTGAACTGAGGAACGAACAGGCAACGGCTAACGGGAAGTTGAGGAAAATCAAAAATCTCATTCATGCGGCCATCGTCCCACTTAAGCTTTGCGATAACTCGCCACCATTAGAAAAGTCTTCTCGCAGCTGGGCTTGCCACTGCAGCTGCGCCATTTCCACGCTCTCGCGTATTTTTTCTTCCATGCCTGGTACCGCATTTGTTGCGTCTATGTGGTTAGTAATATGGATTATTCGTGAAGCAGCGCTTCCCCCTACAGAAGCTCGCGAGTCGTTAGAGGCAACCATGCTTTCAAAGCTTCGACGCTGTTGAGGGTTGAGTACCATCTCGTCGTTTCTAAGCCACCAGGTTCCCTCTCTCACATTCTTGTCTAGCCCACCGTGGGCCTGTCCTTGAAGCGTCACACCTTTAATATTTGCAATCAGGCTGGCCCCCGTAGCTGCTGCGCTGGCCATAGCTGGTAGGTTGGCAGGAAATGGCAAAGCCATTGCGTTACTTATCGCGGTAGATAAATTCATAACACCTTGCGCGATGGCAAAACCTTTACTAATGGCAAAAAGAACTTTGTAGGCTTTTGATTGCTCTCCCGCGAATGAACCTGCGAGACTTGCAAGGCCGTCAAATATTTGTGCAGAACTACCTAATATTAAGTTTGATTTTTGGGCTTCTAGCGCCTGTACTTGGCTGAGGTGCTTTTTACGTGCCGCGAAAATTAAATCCAACCCTTGTTGTTCAGTAATCTTCTTTTGTTCCATCGCTGCGGCTATGATCGCCATTTCATTCTGCGCGTTGATACGAAGTGCTTCCTCACGAGTAGCGAACTTAAGCCTAAGCTTTTCATACTCACTGTTTTGCTCTTCAGGCGTTGAGGTTCTCTCTTCAGGAACGAAAGGTTCTGGAGCACTAAAGCTGTTATCGTTGGCTGCAGGTCTTTGAAGTCTGAACTCAGCAAGAGACTTTGCAGCTGCCAGCTGTTCATTCATTGCGGAAATTGCGCCATCTCGTTCTGCAAAAATATCCTGTAGAACATGGTCACGTGCTTGGTTTGAAGCAGCAATCCGCGCATTTGCGTTTGCTTTCGCTTTTTCGGTTACCTTGTCATAAGCACCATCAATGCTGGAGAGTTCTCCGCTCAAATCAAACGCGTCTCCGTCAAATGGATTAAGTACATCCACTAGCTCGCTCGCATATGCGCCAGCCTTTTTTATAAGTCGCTGTAACTCTAATAAAACCGTGTCTCTAAATAGGCCAGCGTAAGTTTTGGCTACTCTTTCCAGATTGGCTAACTCGACAGTTAGTATCTGAACCATTCCTTTAATGTTCTGAGGGAAATACTTAAATGCATCAGCAAGCAACCCAAGCGTTTCTTCAGTGATCGCTTTTGCTGCTAAAACTTGTAGTGGGAATTGATTAACTGCACCTATAGCCAAGTCAATTGAATCAAAAACAGAATCTGCCCAGCCCGACCAAGCACCAGCATAAGCTGATAAATAGGCAACCATCTCTCCGCTGGCTACGATAGAGGTTAAACTTCCAAGTGCTTCACCAATGCCAGAAATTGTATTGGTTAGTCCGCCAAAATCGTTTGATGCTTGGTTTACTTCTGATACCAGTGTCTTGAAGTTGTTTGAAACAACCGTCATTGCTTGACTGGCAGTAGGTGCCATTCTCCCAAACTCAGCGTTAATGGCGTCAGACTGGTTAATCAATGCAGCAATGAGTTTCTGACTAGTTAGCTCGCCATTTGCAGCCATCTCCCTTAAATCGCCAGTTGTAACACCTAACTGCGTGGAGAGCGCCTCCATAAGTCGTGGAGCTTGCTCGGCAACACTATTAAACTCATCACCTCTGAAAGCGCCTGAAGCCAATGCTTGAGCTAATTGCCGAGTAGATCCCTCAGCCTCTTGAGTTGATGCTCCACTTATAACAAAAGACTGATTCACCGCTCGTGTGACTGCTAGCAATTGATTTTGGCTTACGTTTAAGTCTTTTGTGGCTCTCGTCATTTTTGCAAAGAGCTCAGTGGTTGCAGCAATATCTGAAAATGTTCTGTTAGATAGTTGCAGCAGGTCCTTTTGAACTGCAACTCTTTCTTTTTCCGATTTAGTTATCAACCTCACTTGGTTATCAAGACGTTTCATTTCATCCGAGAAGCGGATGACATCCCCAATTCCCATTGCAGCGATTAATCCTGCGATGCCTCCAGTTAAAAGGTTAACAGGTGAAAACATTGTCCGAATATTTGCAGTAAGCTGACCTTTTGCAGCAGAAAGACCTGCAACTTGGGCGCTTGTTCGCTGGGCTTGATTGCCAGATTGGCGAGTTGTATTAGTGAATTTTTCTTGAGCTGTGCGAGCACGTTGTGTCTCACTTACTAAGCCACTCGCGTCTCCCCTTAGTCGAATACCAGTTACTATTTCACTCATTACTTACTCGTCGTGCAAATTTTTGTGACTTCTTCCGCGAAGGTTCGACCCATTATTCGAAGTCCTTTGTATTGTTGACTCGTAAATTCGCGACCCGACATAAACGCATCATCGCGGACGGCTTTAACATCAAGGCCAAGGCAAACATTTTGATTCCACAAATACAGGTCTTCTGTCTCAATGAACCATTCGACGATAGGCCAGTTTTCCTCTAGAACTTCATAACGTTCGTCCGAGCGCATTACTTTGTTCAACTCACCAACGTGGCTTGCTAATCCAAGCTCTCGCATTTGTTCAGTAAGGGCATCTATCTCTTTTTGCGGGTTTTGCGGCCCGACTGCCCAGTGCCTGGCTGCCCCTTCAAGTTTTTTGCTACGATTCCCGTGGCGGCTTCGTGGTATGCGTTAATGAAGCCCATTCGCACATATGCTGCACTTTTAAATAACGCTTCTTTTGTTTTTGCTGTACAGGGGAGTGGTTTTCCGTCTTCATCTTGAATGTCACTACCAAATGCAGTGACGACACGAACACAGAATTTAACGTCATCGCCAATGAGCTTGTCGTACTCGTCTTGATTTAAAACCTCAAAACTTGCAGTGCATTTTTGAGATTCGGTATGGCCGCCATCAATTGGAACTTCAATTGATACAGGCCATTCGATTTCACGTTTTTTCGCTAAGATAAATGGCATGGTTGATTCTCAAACAGAGTTGCCATCCCTGGCGGTGAGTAAATCGCTGACTCCTTTGCTCAGCGCTTTTATCGCCCTGCGGGGCACGTTGTATTAGCTGGTCTTGATGATACTGTGATGGCCTTTGATAACCCTGAAACCACAATCCCACGCTTGCTTTCCTTTAATAGCGGTAGGCTTAACCGTTAAAATTTGAATACCTGAACTCGATTGCTCAAACACTTCTCCACTGGCAACGCCGTGGGTGAATGTAAATGGAACAAGTGTTGAAGTTCGCATTAAGGCGAAGGGGTCGAAAGTTGACAGTGCTGGGCTTTCAATAATGAACTTTCCTTCTTCGCTCCAACTTTCAATAAACACTTGGTTTTGCTCAGTTCCCTCGTCATGTTCAACATTATGATTGTCGGCAAGCTCATACTCATAGAGGTTGAGAGCTTGAGCATCCAAAGTAAATTTGGTGTTGGAATTACTTAGTGGGAGAGGATCCTGAAATCCGCTGAAATCTGGTTGAGGTGGCAGTCCCTCGATGGTGTCGCCGTAGATTCCTTTCACCTCAAAAGTTAGGTATCCAAGTTCGTTTATTTTTCCAGCGACGGTAAGGGATGATTTTCCTGCAAGTAAAATGTGATACATCCCTTCCCAGTAAAAGTAGAACGTACCGTCTTGCTCTTCCGATGCATTAAGAACCCGGTTATGGGTCACTTCATTGGCAACATCGGTTTTTTCGTCACGCATTGCCGTTTGCAGGATTGCACTGTATGCAGCTGCGCTTGATGCATCACCAGAGCCCGCTATTTCAACAGGGATGGTAAGTGTCATCATTTCACCAGCGTGTATGACCTTCTCTCCACCTTGCTCACCCGTATCTAAATCACGTGTGATTTGTTCGCTCTGATAAGGATCAACCGCCAACCCTTTGGTAAGTAGTGCCAAAGACTGTGCACCTGCGGCAATGTAGTCAGTGCCTTTAGTGTCGCTTTCTCTGCGAAGCGCCATCACTACAAATTTTTTGTCTTCTCGAAACCCTGGAGTGATACTCATGATTTCTTCTCCTGTGCTTTTGGCTGCGCTTTGGTTTCAATTGGGCGGTCTTCAACAACCACGACTTTTAGCTTTGGATGTGCACTAATTTGCGCGCGTTTGCCGTCGCTTAGCTCACCCGTTTTAAACTTGTTTTCACCAGGCTTAAAAGTAACGGCTGCGCGCCTAATATCGTTGTCGCTGGCGTTGGTCACTATGATCATGTTGCATTTCCTCTGTACCAGGTATTGGTTGAAAATCTATCTATCCACCAAAGGCCATCGTTGGTGAAACCGATAAGGTCGCCATTCCCCAAAATAACGCGTTCATGCTCGTCGTCAGGTTTCCAGCCAAAGAGAGCGTCACGCAGTGTGTTGCGCAGGGTTTTTAGTTCTGCCAAGGTTTTCTCACCCGTTGGGTCATTAATGGCCCGCAGGCCGATGACTACACCAAACGTAACAATAAACTCCTGTAGCGGACGGCCTAAATCAACGTCGCGGCTGTTTGTCATGGGCCTATCGCTCACTGGCACGACGAACGCGGCGTTATTGCGATGTAGTGGTTGGCTCATCGCTTTGCGCACGTTGGCGGCGGTACCAACCTCGTCAAACGCGTTAGCTATTCTTGGTTTAACCAAATCCAACATTAGATAAACCCTTTTGAGTTGCTACGGCTAAACACGCCTGTCTCACTCTGAATTTGAATCTGGTCGTCAGATGCGGGCGACTCGTTGCTATCTGATAGACCTAAACGCACTTCGCCTTTCCCCACAGATTTCAAAAAGTCCATCGCCGCCTTGTTGTTCTTATCGACGGTTTCAGGAACGGTGTGGTCGTACATATTGAACCTAGCGATGTCAGCGCATATTTTAATTAGAACGCTAGGTACAACATTTAGGGGCAGGGTGTAGCGCCCACCCAAATAGCCATCAATCAAGTCACTGGCATCCTCTATGGCTGCACTTACTGCTTGCTCGTCAATAAAGCCGTTATTGTCGCGGTCAGTAAGACGTAACAGTTCATCGGCTCCGTAACGGTCAATTAAGTTTTCAGTAGTGCAATACGCCATAGTGATGCTCCGACTAGCGCTAATTAGGCGCTAGCACCTGTGTCGTTGGTTGTGCTGGCTTTACCCGTTGCTTTCGTTCCCGTCGACTTGGTAGGTTCGGTTTGCGAAGCAGTCTTTTTCGCTTGCGTCTTTTCTTCAGCGGCGGCAGCGGTGAGCGCGGCAGTGACCAGCGTGGCATCAATGCCTTCTGGGATGGCATCAGCTGGCATTTCGCGTACAGACAGTTTTTTCTCGGCGCGGATGGCGGCAAGCTGCTCGTCTGTAAAGTAGCCGTCTGGGAAGGCTTGACCTGCATCAGTGAATGTTGTGCCGGCGCGGCGAAAGGAAGGCACGCTCGCGGTGATAATCAGTGCAGTAATAGCTAGTTTTGACATAACGTTTCTCCAAAACAACTGGCCTTAATCTAAAAGCCAGTTGTAGTAGTTGTAGTGATTGTTAAGGTTCTAGGTAGTTAAGCTTGAAGGTAATCGGGGTTTAGTACCGTAAACTTGCCTTTGAGCTCGTTACTTACCGTTACACCGCCATCATCTATTTGTTCGCGCTCATTAATCTTAGTGGCCTGCTCGTGCAGCGATGACGGCACCACCAACGTTAACTTGTTCTTACCTAAACCTAATGGACGGCCACCATCTGCTTTGAAGCTGCGGAACATGTTGATAGCTTCCCAAAGGGTTGCTGGAGTCAGTTCTTTCTTAACGCCGATAGCCATTTGCCAGAAGCCGTAGCCCACATTGCAGCGACAATCTACGCCGTAGCGGAAAACCTTATTCATGAACACTTGTTCGTCGTTAGGGTTATCCATGGCGACAAATTGCATACCCTTGCGCTCTTGGAAGATAAGCGGCTTTAAGCTTCGAGAGGTGTCTAACAGATACCAGGCATCGCCTGCATAGCCTGCATCAATGATTGCGTTAGAAAACGAGGTGTCGGCTCCGCTGCCGTCTACTTCAGCATTGACTGGGTGGTCGGTATCAAAGAAGTATTGACCGTCGTAACAGGTAGATGTGAAGCCAGCACCTAGTAAAGGAAATATCAGTTCGTCTGGGAATACTGATGAGGCGTAGCCCATTTCGTCCATCATGGGCGAATAAACGCCTAAGTTGTCATCTTCGATATCGTCTCTGTCAACCGCCACGGTTGATTCAAAGGCCTTATTGGTGATTGTGTAACCGTGCTCTTTAAGTGATTTAAGCTGACGCTCGCCAATCCATTCACGGAAGCCTGGCCATTGTCCTAACCAGCCGTAGGTATTCGATTTGGTTGAGGATGGAACGATTGTTGCCACGGCATTGTACATCGGCATGCCACGGGTTTTACCGTCTTCGAAGTTTTTACGAAACCCAGTTCGGATTGCGTTTAATACAGGTGAGGTAATAATAGCCATGTGCTTTATTTCTCCAAATTAAGTGTGTGGTTAGACGTAGAGCTAGTCTTTCTTAAGCTCGGTGGCGTAGTCCTCGTGGGAAATGCCCAGTTGGTCTGCTACAAGCTTTTGGTCAGCGGTAAGGGCCGCAACGGCGTTTTGGTCTTCACCGTCTGGTTTCTTTTCTTTGGTTTGTTTACCACCAAAGGCTTCCACGCTTGCGCGGCCATCAAGCTGAGCTTTAAGGGCTGCCATGCTACTTTTGCCCAGGCTACGTAAGTAAGGCAGCTCTGCTTGCGCCACGAACTTGCCGTCTTTTTGGGCCTGCTCAATAAGCTGGTCGACAGTCACTGCGCTGTGGTTTGCCGATAATGCTGCTAGCTCTGCTACCACGCCGTTATAGGTTTCAATAGGCACATACTCGGCTGGGTTAATACCTTCTTTGGCTTGCTCAACTTTTGCCGTAAGCGCGGCAATTTGTTGGTCGCTTTCCGCTGCGCCGTCTAACTTGGACTTAATTTCGTCAAGCTTGGCTTTCACGCTTGGCTTAGTTAACTGTGCATGTAATGCAGCAGCATCGATGTCGGTAGATGGGGTAGTAATACCCAGCAGGTTAAATAGCAGGGCTAATGCTTCGTTCATGGGCTTAGGCTCCGATGGTTGGTTATTAACGTTTGCATGAAGGGCAGCGGCTTGACTCATGCCCTTTACTGCTGGGTCATTGGTGAGTGCGGCACTGTGCAGGTCGAGTACTTCGCCTGTATGTTTGTTGTAAATCACCACGGGTGAGTAGTATTTGTACTCACCGTCTTTAATGTGTTTGCGCGCGGTGGGGGTAAAGTTAAGCTGGGCAAATAAGCCTTTGCCTTCGCGCCACTCGAACTTGTTGCCCCATGCGCTGGCAGGGGCTTTTTTACCGTTTTCTTTTGCAAGTAGGGTTTGATGGTCGTAATCAACAAGCAGCTGCTCGCCTGCATCGGCTCGCGCATTCAGTTTGGCGGCGAGGGCTTCGCCTTTAGCATTATCGATGCGCCACTTATTACCTGGCACCTCTGTTGGGCGGCCATCATAGGCAGCGAAGTCAGCTCCCGGGAGTATTTGTTGCCAGGGCTGTTCTATATCAATTGAAAAGGTACAGGCAGCAACGCCAAGTGGAGACTCAGCGTTGTTCGACTGGTTCGATAGGGCAGCAAAGGACACGGCTGCTGCTAGCGTTGTCGCTACATGGCGGCCTCCAAGTACTGAAGATGTAAGTTCGGGTAATTGTTTTTTCATAGCCCGACCAGTATGTCGGGCTATAGGGAAGGAAGGGGATTAGTCTAGGTTTGGGGGTTTTCGGCTCGTACAATTAGTGAGCGGGAATCACCTATCAGAATATCTAGCTCTTCGGTAACTGGAGCTGCATCTTTTTTTAGTTTGAGTGCCTTGATGTGCGTTTGCAGACTTATTAGCTTATCGTTAAATCGTTTAAATTTCTCCAGATAAAGAAGGTTGTTAACCTCTAACTGCTGATATGTATTGGCGAGGGTGTACACCTTATTCCCATGTCGAACGGTACGATTTAGTGCCGCTCGAAGATGATTGATGAAATTTTCTGCTTTGTCGCTATCTAAAACGGGTTTAACCAGCGCCCATTGTGGTAAGAGAGTATTTAGTGAAACTTTATTATTAATTTTCCTGATAATTCTATCTTTTGGAATTTGCAAGCCGCCTAGTGGGACCACATCATCTCCGGACGCTGGAATTTTTACAAAGTTATAGTCGAGCGATTCGAAAAAGTGGGCAAGTGACATTTCGAAAGTGTTGCTAGTTTTCTCGTAAATATCAACGGCTCGATTATGATTAATGGTCTCTTTGTGAATCTTCGCTGTGTTCTGTAACTCTCTTACTGTTGCATACAGCTCACTTCGTTGATACCTCAACTGGCGAAGCAAAAGTAAAATGGTGAAGAATGTAAGCATCGGGTTGAGGATGCCACCGAAGAAGTCGCCGAATGTTCCAAATGCGTTGTGGTCACCAAGACCGCCATGAAATCTGATGAAGTAAATGGCGAACATTAGAATAGTGATTGATATCGCAAAATACGGGAAATAGTGAATGATTTTGTCTAGGGCCGTACTTTCATCTTCGACCAGTTGCTTCCCTTCGCTCATTGCTGTTTAAATCCTTTCAGAAGTGTTTAAGTTTTTTGATTGGTAACTTTGCTCGCCTAAACGACAAAGTCCTCTTAGGATGGCTTCTATCGCGTTTTTATGCAACAGCATCTTTTAGGTGGTCTTGCAGTATTTCAACAATCTCGTCTGCATCTCTCCACGGCCCTGTTGTTAATCCTAAGAATGGGCGGGCGGGTATGCCGTCTTCCTCTCTACCGAATTGGTGCGTGGCGGCGTATTCTTGGTTGCTTCCGAACGTGAGTACTCTTCCCGTTATCTGATAGGTTAACAAATCACGCATGGTACCGGATTGCTGCAGTATTCTATCTTCGCCACCTTTTCGTGCTAATGTCTCTGGCGCTAGCGGTTCCCATTGCTCCCCATTGGGCGCAAGCTCAAGCTTAAAACGTTCTTGGGTTGCTTCTATCAGATATTCACCGATTTCCGCGAACGCTGGTTCTAAGTCAGTTCCTGCCCTAGCAATACGAGAAAGCAACGCATTTATCTCTCCACTTCCATAAGCACGAACCGTAATGAAGCTGCCAGCCATTTTAATCTGCCTGCAGCACTAGGTTAGAAAGAAGATCACCAAACATGGTTTTTTCATGTTCAGGTGCTTTGTGCATTAACGCTTCAATACGCGCTTGCTTTTCTGCGGTAGGTACCGACGATTGAAGCACTTGCTGTGCGTCACGCAGCTGCTCGCTTTCTTCTTTATGGTCAGCGTTAATTTTATCAAAAATACTCATTACAGTAGTTCCCCCATTAGTTCGTCGAAGTATGCGGTTATGGCTGGATAGTGCGTTTCAAGTACAGCGCGATTAAGCGCCCATGCCGCAAAGTGCTCGGCATGCCATTCCATGGTGTCTTGCATACTGTACGTGGTAATACTTTCATTTAAGCCAGGTGTAGGAATATTCATGCGCATGGCCTGAAATTGAACTTGGTGTCCCATTTCATGAAGCCATGTGATTATTGCGCCACCGTGATCACCACTGTCTGTGTAGTGCCTTACAATATGCGACAGCGACCATTGCCGCTTGCCAGCCTGTAAAGCGAGTATTGCCGCCTCTACCGCATTGGTTAAATCGGTAATGTTGGCTATTTTGTTTAAGTTTACACCCGTTTTGGCTTTTACGACTACGTGATTCCAAGCTAGTGCTGTATAGCCATTTGCACGCCGTGCGGTGTTACTGGGCACAGGCCAGTTGGCATAGGCTTTCGATACTGGGACATTCAGGTAGCTGGTAATGTCGTCCTCCAGCTCGCGGGCTTTCTTGCTTCCTCTTACCATTTCAGTCGGTTTAAGAAACAAGGTTTTCATGCCGTAGGTAGTGATAAAGTCGGTCACTTGGCGCATTTGTGGTTGCGCCTGGCTCAACTCTGAAATGACCTTGTTTAATCCATGAATGGTTACATTTTTATTCGTTGAGTAAGCGCTAGGTACCACACGTTCAGGAAGGCGCTCTTTTAGTGGCGGCTTTAAAAGTTGCTGCTGGCGCAACACATCGGCTTGCGATTTTGAGCCAGGCGAATAATCGAAACCAGGGTCGATACCCACGGGCACATAATGTACTTCACCTGTTTTCTTATCCACCCATTCACGAGTCTCAATAACGGGCTCTTTACTCATCTTATAGCCGCGTCTGCGCATGCTGCGCTCTGTTTCGCCAAACACCTTGCACTTGCAGCCCCAGCCATTTTGTGGAAACCACGTAAGCCAGAAAGGTGACTCTTTGGGTAGGGTGATACCGTCTTTACTTTGGTGATGTGGGCGAGGGTAGCGGCTATCTCCGTGGGCATAGCGCCAAATGGGAAAGTTTTGCAATTGCTGAAAGCGCCCTGCGTTGTAGGCTTGGCGCATATTGGTGTCGTATATAATGTTTGCTCGCCATGCGGCGCTGCCCGTATGGTCCCATCCGTGCTTTTTAACCAGGTGTTTAAACTCTTTTTGAAACCAGCTTAAACTTTTGCCCTCGGCTATTGCACTGTCTACCATTTGGCGAATGTCGGCCAACAAATCCGTCTTCGTTGCGCCAGCCACCATAAACGCGTTGTTGTGCTGTTCACGCCACACATCAGCCCAGCGTTCGCTGGGCATGTTTAACTTGTTTCTAAAGTGGGTAATGGCTTCAGAAAACTTCTGAGGGCCGTACTGCGCTGGCATCAGTTATAGATCATCCAGTTTGGTGTAGTCGTTATCAAGCATCGCCCAAAGCAGTATAAACGAGTACAAAAACCAAATAACGTTACGAAAGTGTTCAAGTGCATCGAAGAAACTTAATAGTGCAAATGCCCATGGGCCAGTAATTAATAAGTGCCCGCCGAAGAACACACCAATCACTCTGGTGTAGTCGTTAAACCAAAATTTAATCCACGCTTTTCGCATTGTTATCTCCCCTCGTTCACATCAAATCGGCCACTTAATTCGGCAGCGGCAAACGCTTGGCCCAAAAGTAGTTGATAATCTTCAGTGGGCAGTTGGTCTTCTAGTTCCAGCAGCTGCTCCAGCAGTTCTTCTAATGATTCGGCATTGGCCACTAGCGACTCAATAGGCTGCATTAATGCCCCGAACGACTCGCCAGCCTGATTGATTAAGCGTTGGGTCAGTACGTCTGCACCGTCTTCTTTCGGTGGCTGCGCCCTAAGGGCGGCAAGTGCTAAACGTAGAGCAGCTGACTGCGGTGGCGCTGTCGGCTTTTCCTCTTCCGCTTCCTCTTTCTCTGTTTCGGCCTGATTGGGTTTATTTTCTGGCGCGGGTAAGGCAACAGCGCGAGCCAAGATAGCCTCTTCACCTTCTGGCTCAGGAATGCGCAATTTATCTTGTGCCCAGCTGGCCGGAATACGAAAGCCAATGTCGACCAGCTTTGGCAAGCTGTCAGCATACTGGCTGATGTCTTCGGGCTCTTGTGTGTCGAATATAATGCGAGGCTTACGTCTTGGGTCGCCTCGGTAGCTCGAACTGTTTAACGCGTGCATGGGTAAAATTAGGTCACGGTTTAGGGTGTTGGCTATTTGGCGCAAATCATGATCGCGAATGTCTTGCCGCACCTCGTTGTGCACATTACCTAGAGCCTGGCTTCCGGTGCTGTCTACCTGCGATGTGAGGGTTTGACCTAAAATGACTTTAGATTGGATGCGTTCACACCAGCTCATCATTGTCATGAAGGGGTCGCTGCCTCCGCCTTTCGCTGCCTCGTGAAACTCAATGTCCATGCCCTTCGGAATAATGCCCCCAGCGTTGTGACCAATGCCGAGTACGGCTTGAAGCAAGCGGCTCTTTTCAGTATCAGTTGCACCGCTGGGGTACTTGCCCAACTTAATAGGAATACCGTAAATCTCTAAAAACTCGGCAAGGTCACGCACCGAATAGTTTTTGAATATAAACGGCCATGCCAACTGACGAATAAGCCCAATGCGCGCGGCATAGCCGCTTTTAGCAGGGTGGCGATGCTGTAACCAGTTTAGTGGGCGCAGCTTTTCGCCTTTGCCGCTTTGGTCGCGAAGGGCAATACAATTTTGGTCATCGTGGTGTAGTTGAAACCATGTAGCAGGGCGGTGCTCGAAACCTTCGGGAATGCGAAAGTTGTTGTAAAAGCCCCACTCAAATTCGATGTTGGCGAACCCCTTTAATATACCGTCACCCATGCCGAATATAATATTGTGCCAATCTTCCACATCTTTCAGCATTTGCTCTATGTTGGCCGCATCCTTTTGTTCCTGGGCGGTGGCATTCACAGGCGGCTCTATCTGCCAATCGATATCGGTTAGCGCCATCTTACGCTTGAATATTTCAGCCTGTATGTGGCCGTCCTTTTCTTCAATGTCTTCGGCCAAATAACACTGTTCCAGCAAGTTGCCTTGCTCAGCGTTTTTAAGGATAACCGCCAAGGTAGCTGGGGTTAGCCCCGAACTGGGGTGCTCGGCAAACTCGCGTCGCATTTGCGCCACACGTGCAGAGTTATCGGTTTGTTTCGTTTTTAGGCCACGTTCGCGCACACGAAAGCGTGTGCCATTTTGCTCGTAGGTTTCCATTAATAACACCCACTTTGTTGGATTGAGTAGTTGTCGTCTTTGTCGCGGTTGTTGTGCCTTTCGGCTTTGGAAGGTAGGCTCATGTAATCAATTTCACCGCCCTCCATTTTACTGGCCGCAACCATCATGCAGCAGGCAATAGCGCCGTCGCCGTGTCGCTGTTTTTTACTGTCGGTTTTCGCATCGGGTATGCGAGGCACGCCCCGGTTATTAATTTGAATAGAGCGAAGATCATCTAAAATATCTGCATCGCTAGGTAGGATGATGGTGAAGTCTTCAAAGTGTGACTTCATGGGCGGCATGCTTTCTCTATACCAGTTCTCGGTTATTTTGACTGATTCAATAAGCCCCGCACCGTAATGGTCAACCGCTTGTTCTGCCAAGTATTCGCCGTTACCCGTGGCATCTAATTGTGCGCCAATAAAGCGCGGTAGCCTGTCGATGATGAAAAACAGAATTTGCTCTTGCTGCTTGTAGGGAATGTTTTTAAGTTCCACCACAAGCGGTACGCGAAGGCTCAAGTCTTGCTGTCTTGCACCAACCCATAAACACGTTAAGTCGCCAGAACGTGCAAAGTCCTCCCCTAAGCAGTGGCGCTGCTCTGGGTTTAACTTCTCCAGCTGTGGCAGTAATACCTCTTTACACCAGTCTTTAATATCGGCTGCGCGCAAGTCAGGGCGCATCTGGTTCCACTCAGCGCTTTGTGCATAGTGGATAACGGTGGGCTGGCCACTTTCGTCGGGTTGCACCATAGCCTTGTCGATTAGGGCACGGCTAATGTAGGCACCACCGCCCGATTTAGGCACACAGAAATACTCTTCCAGCGCATCCTCTTGGCTGGCGGTATCGTTAAGTAAATCGTCCTTCCACTTTTGTTCGGCCTCTTGGCTCCAGTCATTCCCTTTAACCTGGCATATCCGCTGGTATAGCCCTTCATTGCATGCGTCATCTAGCGTAATACGATGAATGCTGTAACGCTTTTTCCCCGCGCGGCTGTCTTGTATAAGCTGGTTGAATAGGTTCTCAGCGCCGTTGTGGGTGCTGATAAGGCGCACCTTTGCGCCCCACATGGTAAGGGCGAGAGCAGCCTTGAGTACTTCGGCTAACTGGTCGTGAAAGGCCGCTTCGTCAATGGTTACGTTACCTTGCATACCGCGCAAGTTAGACGGCTTCGAGCTCAGCGCTTGAATTTTAAAGCCACTGGCAAAGTGAATAACAAAGGTCAGAATTTCTTTACCTTCCTGACCTTCATCAATGAATAGCTCTTCTTGTATATCGCCTGCTACTTTATCAAATGCCTTGGCCCACATGGCCGCTGCATCAATAAACTCACGGGCCATTTCTTTATTTGAGCCCACGTAAAAGTGGTTGGTACCGTGTGCGCCTTTGGTTTTACTGGCGGTAAGTACAGCGTCTGATGCTTCGGCCCACGTAATACCGGTTCGACGCGACTTTTCAGCAATTTTTAACGGGGAGTCATCGGCTACCCAGCGCTTCTGGTACCCAAGTAAAAGTTCGTTCTCATCGAAGGGAATGAAGGTGGGAAGGCCGAACCGCGTTTCAAGCCTGTCGCATTCCTCAATGGCTTTTTGATATTGCGTTTTACTGGGCCTAATTTCCTTAGGCGTAGAGGCGGGCTTTGGTGGTAGCTTCATTAGGCAATCCCCAGAATCTCACGCTTAATTTGCGCAGCACCATCTGCGGTAAGCCCCGCTGCTTTGGCTACTTCTGCGGCACGCTCTGCGGCTTCTTCCGCCATGGCCTTGCGGATTTCTTTTTCACGCTTGGTACTTTCAGACGCGGCTTTCTCAAGTTTTTCTACTCCAACGGCTAGTTCTTTAATAAATTTTGGGGGAATAGCCTCGCCTGATTCAGACAGTTTTAACACTTGGTCGAACGCTAGGGTGCGCACCATTTCAATGAGCACTTTCGAGACTTCACCTGTTGGCTTACCGCCCAGCTGGTCTACCCATTGTTTAGACACTTCACGGGCTTCCTGAATGCGACTGCCCACTGTGGCCATGCGCGTGGCATAGCGGTTAAGACCGCTACGTGAGATATGTTCTTCTTCGGGTAAGCCAGCCTCACGAATAAGAGTATTAACCCGTTCAAGCACTTCGGTTTGCGTAACGGATTTATCGCGCAATAGCTCAATCAGCTCAGACTTTATGTCGTCGGGAAGCTGGTCTATTTTGCTGGGCTTGCCACGGGTGCGCTTATCACTCATGGCTGCTACCTCGGCCCTGGGCGCTTAACACCTGGTGTGGTGGCAAGGCCTCGTTCAACGTCTAGGCCGCGCTGTGTAATGCGGGCTATGGTGTAACTCTCATGATGGTCCAATGTGACTAAGCCTTGCTCTTTCAACCAATGAAGCTGAGTGCCTAGCTTATCGATGGTCATTGTGTTGCCGTAGCTGGCGCACACACCCTGAATAATGCTGTTATTCGCGGCATAGTCATCCATTGCTGCTAGGCAGTGCAAAATGCTTAAGCGCTCGTGTTCGTTTACTATAATTGCGATTGCCATTAGTTCTTGTCTCCGCGCAACTCGTTTTCAAAAAGTATGTTTACGTTGTTTAACACCTGTTTAAACAAAGGTTCCATGCCTTCTAATCGTCCATTTAAACGGGCTATTTCTTCTCGAAGGGCGGCGCTTTCTCCGGCACTTGGAAGGTGCTTAACGTGGCTGTCAATTTCATGCACCTTATCGCGTAGCTTGTAGTGCTCAATCTGATGGTCTTTGAACTTCAGTTCGTTTAGTTTGAAGCGCTCTTCCTGGCTGTTAACGTGCGCTGCTAACTCTGTCTTTGTCGCGAAATACTTGCTCAGCCAATAAAGTCCAGCCATCAGCATTACTGATACAAAGAACGAATAAATTTTCCAGTTGTCGTTAAGGTGGCTTACTACATGTTCCATGCTATCGATTCCCGTTCTCTACATCTTGTTGGCAATCGGCGCAGCGCTGAGCATCGACTATTATTCTGCGGCGTTGAGTTATATCGGCATCACAGCGCACGCATAAAGGTGCGCCATTCTCATCAGTTTTAATGGGTGGTGTAGGTGTTACTTGGTTAGGCCTAAAGCGCGTGGCCATTCGTTTAAAAGGGGCGCTGGCTTTATGTGCCATATCCGCTGCATCCATCAGCTGGCTCCCTGCTTGCTGAATTTATCCCATGTTCTAAAGCCAAACCAAGCAAGCACTGGCGAAGCGATAAGTAGCGCTATCTCCCAATTGGCACCACTGCCATGGTCGAAGGCATTGAGCAACTCCATTACAAAGATATACGCCACTGTGAACCAGCTGTGCCGCCGCGCAATTTCAGGGCGAAATGTTTTAATTTCTTTACCCGAACGCAGAGTTTCTTGCTGCTGAGTATGCATCCCCAAATCATGAGCTAGCCTGGCTTTCTCTCGCTCGGCTTCAATTTGTGCTAGCCCTAGCTCAATTTCGCCTACAACCTCTGGCGGTAAGCTGTCTACGGTGGCCTTTACCTTGGCTACGCTACTTGGCGATGTGTCGCCGTTAACTGCCTCTACGACATCGGCAATGGTGTGTGCCACCTTTTCCGTCGCACCACCTTTACGCTCACCAAAGAGGCGAATCAGTGACGGACCATATTTAATGAGGGCTGAAATTCCTGCAGTGGCTAATAAAGACATTAAGCATGTGCTCCAAGTTGTTTACGTATTTTAGTGATGTGTTGCTCGGCATTCAGTCGCTGAGGTGTCTCACCATTGTCTAGGTAAGCTTCCAGCTCTTGACGCGTCACACTATTCCAGCCCTGCCGCCAGTACCAATGAGCAGTAGCGCGATAGCTGCTTTCAGGCAACAGCGTAAGGGTTCCCGAAGTTCTCGCTTGTTTCTCGGCTTTAAAACGAGCACGGCGACCCGTGTTAAACCATTCTTGGTTAAATTTGCTTACGGGCATGGTGGTGTGCTCAAGTCTGATGGCGTTAGGCAGTAAAGATATGCATGAGCGTTGTCTAAGTAGTGTTGAACTGTGCCTTTACCTGCCATTGAGTTGTAAAACTGTTTCCAGTACTCCGCGCGCCCTCGCAATGACGAAGGGATTGGCTCTGGCCGTAAGCGATAATGCAGACGACAGAATATGAAACTTAGTAAAGGGTCATTGGCTAAGTGAGGATGCTGTAATTTTGTGATGTCGCAACCGAAGTGCTTATCGATAAGATAAATAAAACGTCGGGGTGTACGCTGAATAATGTCTTTGAATGCAATGGCGTCATGCTGACATAGCCCCATACCTGCACCGACTGGCGTAGGGTCTTGATAAAGACCAAGACACGTTTCGGCTGCAGCAGTTTCAAGCAGCAAGTTAGTAGCGTAGCCGTGCGAGCCATGTCCCAGCACATTACAAACTTGATGTGCTAAAGAAAGAGCTTGAATTTTCGACTTAAGGCCGTAGTAGTAAGTGGAATTTTCTTGGTTCATGCCGCCATCGTAGCGATGGCGGTGAGATAGGTGGGATTAGTCTGGGTTTAGGTTAACTTTTAACTTCAACTAAAAAACGTTTGAGCGCATGGTATGACTTACTATCTTTACCATTGTCTATGATAGCGTCCTCTATTGTACCGTCGGGCGTTTCAACTCGCATCCACACTCTACTGGCGTTTTCTATGCTCTCAAGGGTTTCTAGACCCACTGAAAAAGCTTTCGAACTATTTCGCGTGTAGCCATCGACGTCGTAACTTGAAACAAGTTGGCTTTCTTTAAGCGTGATAATGTCACCATCAATATTTAACTGCGCACCAAAAATTGGGGTAACGTCATTGAATACTTGCACGATCATAAAAGCATCATCTGGATACTTACTGTTCCATTGCAGACCGAAGCCAGTGCAGGTCATGTAAGTGCATGCGTTACCGTGCGGTGCGATATTAACAACTTTTGAATTATCAAATCCAGAATGACTGACTTTTGGGGCTAGCCCAGACGTATTTGAACATGCGCCAATGGCTAAAACAGAAAGTAACACTGCAGTTCTAAACATATTAAACTCCTTTTAAAAGCCAGTAGAATGGATCGCATTTTGAATTCAGTCAAATTTAAACTCCACCTTTCAATAAAAAGCCCGCACATGGCGGGCTGGCGTTTATCGACTTAGCGTATCGATTAGCTTTCCTTGCTGCGACTGAAGGTAGTCGAGTAAAACAGCGAGTTTACGCGTAGAACATATTCCCTCGGGTACTGCACCCAACAATTCGGCGAGCGCCTCTTGGCATGTGGTAAGCGTGTTTAGCTCTTCTAAAAAGTCTGTGTTGTCCATTTGCATTACTCCTTGCAAAAATAAGCGTGAGAGATACCGATAATTTCGCTCTCCCAGTGGATGCCTTCATAATCTGCCAGCCATTTGCGGGCTGTTTTATCATCCTTTTTGAAACCAGCAGCCGCCATTACATTTGTTTTATTCGCCCCCGGATGTTGACGAAGGTACTGGACAACGTTTTGTATGAACTGGTGCTTTTTATGCTCGAAGTATTTATTGCTGGGTGTTTTTCTCGTACTGGCCTTTTTAGTGTGCGACAGCTGCTGTTCTAACAACTGGGCTTTGTCGCGGTATAGCTGCAACAACTCGCCTTGCAAGTCTTGATTGGTAGCCTGTAATGCTTGTACTGCACTGTTGTCGAGCTGACTGCTTTGCAGTGTATCGGCCATTTGATTGAACGCATTGATGTAAGCTTCTTTTATGGCGGCGGCTTGCTTGCCTGTAAAACCCATCACCAAGAACATGAAACCGTCTTTAGTGACGTTATACATAGGCAGCTTACGACCCGTTGTATCGGTAAATTCACTGAGCGAAAAATTTCGCTCAGTGAAGAAGGTTGAACAATCAAGCCTTCTTATTTTTGCTAAGACATCTTTATGCGGCTTATCGAAAACTTCTGCAATGCGTGTTGACGGAGTATAGAGTTGATTCTCTTTCACAGAGATGTAGTGGCGCAAGTCCACGTCTGGGAGTTGATTGACCATAATGGTCTCCTTTGTGTTTTTAGTTAACGCCTACCAGTTAGTAGCTGGTAGCCGGGTGTCAACTGAAGCCACAAAGAGCTCCGGGCCTATTTCCCTTGCGGGTGTTGTATTAACGCCTCTCCACCCGGCCATTGAAAATGGACGGATCTATGCCTAACTTACAGGCATAAAAAGGCCGCAAGGCTTTCGGGTGCGGTTGTCCGCTTTGTGGTTTCAGTGCGGCAACCTTAATCCCGTGCGTGCGGCGTGTCAATGTTTCCTTATGCAAATGATTGGGTATTTGTGCAAAACGTGTAGAAGGTCTACAACAGCTACAACTACAACAATTGGTAAAATATACGGGTGTGGCGTTTAGAGCTTTTCCAGTAAATACCGTCGTATTTTTCTAGTCGAGCGCGCGCGGTCTTATCATCTTTTGCATATCCAGCAGCGTTAAGAAGGTCGCCTTTTCCAACTTGGCCTTCTCGAACTAACACGTGCTTAATCTGGTTTACGAACTCAAGGTCTTGCTCTGAAGCTTGCGCTTCAATTAAGTCTACCTCTTCTAGCTCTAGCGTATTCGGGTCGATATCGAATGCTTTGTCGACAATGGCGGCACGTTCTTTCCTGACCTCAAGAATCACACCTACGCCTTCAGCAAGCTCACGCTTCTTAAGCTGATACATGTTGTCTAGGCTATTTCGTATTGCATTACTGCCTTGGTAGTTGCGCCCGTCTTTGTTGCTGTGGCCCAGTATTAGAATGGTACCGCCTGCCTCGCGAATGTCTTTTAGCATGCTCATAACCATGCCTACTTTGGCTTCATTGTTTACATCGGCAAAGTCTCGCAAGCTATCCACAAAGAAGATCATGTCTTCAAACTGATTGGCGGTAGCGTTTTCGGCAAGGGTTCGCAGCAGCTCAAACGGGGGCAGGGGGCTTTTGCTGCGCTGTACATAATGCAAGTTGGAGTATGGCGCTATCAGCAGCTCGTGTACCTTTCGTTCTTTTAGCACGCTTAATGGGTTGTCGAAGTCGAGGTAAAACACCTGCTTCATTCGAACCGCGCAGTACTTTGCCAGTGCGAACGCTAACCAGCTTTTGCCGTTCCCGCCATCGGCATACACCATGGTCATCATGCGCTTGGTAATAAAGCCCTCAATCACGAAGTCGATTTTTTGATTGAAGTCGGCTTCGCACAGGCTTGCTTGGGTGAGTATTTGGAGCATTTATTGGTCCTTTCTTATTAGAGTTCTTCTAGCGCTTGGTATTTGATGGTGTGATACACGCCGCCAAAGTGTTCGATGTCTTCTTCTGAAAACCCAGCGGCGATCAGATGGTCTTTTGTTAAGCTTTCAAACAGTTTGAACAACAGCTTAGAGCCGCGCTTCGACAGTTCGACACAGCCAAACAGTTCATCCATTGGAATATCTTCTGGCTCTGTTATTTTTTCTGACATTGGTTTTTCTCCAGATAGTTTGTTGTTACCGCCGTAAAGCAGTTTGTTTAATAGTGGCGTTACCCGTAAGCCTTCGACCTGAATTCGTCGTACCGTTTCTGTGACAACGTTTTCAGGAAGGCCCGTTTTAACCGCCAGTACATAGTTACGTTCCACCGCTCTGCCATCCAAAATGATGTTGAGCTGCGTTTGTGTAATGGTGTGGCCGAGTATGACGAGGCTCATTGCAACTGTTCCAAAATCTTGCGACGCTCATTTTCAACATCGCTCATATCGATTCCGAGATACTCATAGATAAATTCACTGAGCTTTATGGGGCACGCTTCAAATGTATTGTTCTCCCAGCAGCCAAATTGAACTCCTTTTTCTCGCATGAACTCTACAAAGCCTTCAATGGTTTCAAGCTCGCTACTTTTGGCAGCTAATTTGTCTAATTCAGGGAACAGTCTTTTACTCATAGTTCATAACCTTTTATTGCATGTTTAAAAGACGATCTATTTCTGCGGCCAGTAAAGCTCCAGCTTTAGTGAGCTCGCGAACTCTTGAGTCAACAGAGTGGTCCTGCCCAGGCTTCCAAGATTCAACACCCCAAGGCCAACCTTTTGGCTTCAAACCCATTGCTGCTTGCACGTGCACCGACTCTCTAATTTTGGGTGAACTGCCACCGACGATGGCGTAGCAAATAGCGGCACTGGTTAACTCACCTGGCTTGTAAAGTGAGTCCAGCGCTAGGGTGTAACCCTCTTCATTAATCTGTCTTGCTCTTTCTGCTGTTATCAGTTGTATGCCTGTTTTCATTGGTTTTCCTACAAAAGCTGTGGTTGGATTTTGTTGCGATATTCTTCACGTTTGGTGCGCAGAATTTCGTAAACACGAATTTGGTTAAGTTCAGGGCAGTATTCTTTGCGAATTTTTTCTACTGGCCAGTTGTGTTTATGCCATAAACGGAACATTTGAATGTCGCGCAGTTCCTGTTGCAGACGTTCGCCTCGTGGCAAGTATCTACACTCGCCGCCTTGGTAGTGGGCAATTTCAGCTATCAACTGGCAGCTCAGCTTGTACGCCTTGTCGCCGTCAATGTTTGCCTTGTTAAGACGTCGCTCACAAATAAGAACCAGTGCCCACAAGTGCTCTTTGTATCTGGCCATCGCCAGCGCTTTGTCGTCTGCCATTTCCGGCAAATTTTCTAGCAGCGCGTCGAAGTCATCATCAAAGTCAAAGTGGTTCTGGTCACTCACGGCAATAACTCCTCAAACGCACTTTTCACGTAGTCGTAGGGCGCGTTTTCTGTGGGCCAAACCTTTCTGTGACCTTTCAAAACGGTATATCCGTTGGCAATAAGCGCATTCGCCATTTCACGGCGGTGCCAGTTTTTAAGTGACTCCAACACCCTTTCTAGCGGTGCACCTCTAAGCCAGCCCACATGTGACACATTCACCATGCGCGATACATAGGCATCCAGCGCACTTTCAGAGCCATCGCGCACAAAACCGTGTTGATACATGGTTATCCAAATGGCGCGCACCTTGTCTATTTCAGTGCCTTTAGATTTTGGCGATAGCCTGCGTCCTGACGGCGCTTTTCTCGTTTTGAAACCTTTGGCCTTCATTTCATGCATAACCGTTTCCAGCTGCTGCACGCTCATGCCTGAACAAGAGTCGGTACCCGTTACACGATTAAGTAAGCTGCGGTAACTTTCCTCGTCCATTCGTAACTGCGCTTTAGCAACATGAATTTTGGTAATTAATCCGCGTTTGATAGACATTTATTCGTCTCCAATTGGCAAGCTGTCAGCCGCGCCTTGAAAAAACGCTTGAGCAAACAGCAAGGCTGCAACCAAAAGAGAAACCACACCTCCCCAGTTGTATCCGAAGTAAAAGCAATACGCCGTGGCGTAAAGTGACATCATAAATAAACAAAGTCGTAGCATGGTTATCTCCTTTCCCTAAACAAAGCACTGAACATTTCAACGCTTTGGTTAAGGGCCCCGAAGGGCCGCTCGTTATTTAGCTGGCATTATTTCTAGCCACTTTTCGTTGTTGCTTTCGTCGTGATACACATTCATCACGTAAGTTTCTTCTACTCCATCAACGTCTGGCGGCAGCTGCGCAACGGCTTCGGCTATCTCTCGCTTCGAGCCAATGTGGGTTCGGCTAAGCACTTTCGGTTGATTGCTCATTTTTCAATTCCTTGTTGGTGTCAGTAGTAATGTCTGAGATATCCAGTGCAAGCTGGCGATACGTGCCATCTTCGAGACGGAAATAAATGCGGAAGTACTCAGCACTGCTATCAACCTCAATGGCATCAGCCAGTGCGGTCATAGCTAATTGCCATTGCTCGTCTTGAATGTTGTGTTGGCGAAGGCTTAACACCTTGGCAGCGCTAAAACGCCCGTGCTTATCGGTTTTAAAAGCACCTTGCACAATGGCTTGGAGATTCTTGTTGCTGCCTTTCGACCAACGTTTGATGCACTCGTCAATCATTGCTTTTGCGGCAACAAGGTTTTCGTTGAAACACAATCTGTCTTGACGGCTGCGCTCAATCTTTATGCGACGGTCAAAACTATAAAGCGTGACGTTGCCCTTGGTACCGCCTAGGCGTTTGTCATAATTTTTCATTGCGTGACTTACAAACTCAGCAATGTCTCGTTTCAACTTTTTGGTGAACGCTTGTAGTTCGTCATGAACCAGAATTGCGTTAATAAAGAGCTCTCTTGTTAATTTGTCGCGCTCAATCTCAAGCGGCTTAATGCGGTCTTTACGACGCAGGTTGCCCTCACCATCTTCCATAAACCCAGTCGGGGCTTCTGGTTTTGCAATTTGATAAAGCTTGTCGATAGATGTCATGCGTTTAATTCCTGTTGTGGTTCTTCATTGGTTAAGTGCCACTGCACCGTGCAGCCGTATAGTCGTGTAGCCATCATGTGACATCGGCCAGTGTGCGTACCCGTAATTGAAATCAATGTTCCTTTTACTCGCTTGTCTCTTGGCGGGAGGATATTGATAACGGTGGATGTGTCTTTGATAGACAGGCCAGTGATGGCACACCCTTGTTTGATGAGGTGCGTCATCGCCAAGCTCGCCTTATCCACTCTTTTCTTAAAAGCAGTGTTGTAAGCGTTCATTGCTTGCTCCTGTGTATGCAGTTTTGGCACGCTCTAAAAAGCCTGACGCGCTGCGGGTTACTTGCCGAAAACGGTCTTATCTGTTCGTTTAAACAGCGTTTAACCGCTATTGAACCAAGCACTGGACAGGTCACTGTTAAATTTGCGTACGCTGCCAGTACTTTCTTTTCAATGTTGCTAATGCTCCCTGGGTACTTTTCATTCAGCACCTGAGAAAGCGTGGTTTTGCTCATACCCGTGTCTAGCTCAACCTGACGACGGCCCAGTTCCTTGACCTTGTTTGTTAATAATTCATACCAATCCATGTTTCCTCACTTAGTCGCCGTGGTAGCCACCACTAGTTTTTTGAGGTTCTGGTCGTACAAGCCTTCCTGTCTTGCAATCGGGTACATATGGCCCGTGTTGCTCAACAACCTGTAGCGGTTATGCCAGCCTCGGCGTCTTGCCATTGGTGCTCGCTTGTTGAACGAGCTAATTTTTACAACATACTGAAAGCGGCACAGGTCGGTGAGGTAGCGCTCCACACTGCTTTTGCTGCATTGCGCCAGTGCCATAATTTCAGGAATGGTGAACACTTCCAGGTACCGCATTGCTTGCCATATTTTTTGGCGCTTTGACTTTGGCTGCGGACTACTTTTGTTCTTTCCTGGCAAATACGGTTTTGCGCGAGAAACTTTGGCGTAAACGACCGGATTAGCTCTACGGTTAACTGTTGTTACCGCACCAAGCTGTTTCAGGTGGTCAATAACCATCTGCGCTTGGTGCAACGTGACTTCCATTTCCTTCGCCAGCTCAGTCGAGTGAAAGTCT
Source organism: Alteromonas sp. KUL150 (assembly GCF_009811475.1). Classification (NCBI taxonomy): domain Bacteria; kingdom Pseudomonadati; phylum Pseudomonadota; class Gammaproteobacteria; order Alteromonadales; family Alteromonadaceae; genus Alteromonas; species Alteromonas sp. KUL150. The sequence goes on along the minus strand of NZ_BLIJ01000027.1, from coordinate 26,334 downwards.
GGCTGTTCTTTTATCCACTCCCAGCTACGCTGGCTGAGGGTTTGCGACATATTTACAGCTCCGCGACAGGGAAGAATTGACGGCCAGCCCATTGATCAGCATCAATGCTTTTTAGGCTGTTTGACTTGGCGAACTTTTCAATGCTGGCAAGCCCCGTAGTGATGCGACGAAAGTTACCCCTTGAGGCATCTAACAGTTCTTGCAGTAAGTCGGGTGCAATGACGGTGTGCTCTACCAGTTCACTGGCCATGATAGAAATGTCTTCCTCGTCGGCCTTTTGAAATTGCACGTGCTGGCTGATGCGCCCAAACAATTGGGGAAGGCGCTTAATTTTCTTGGGCAGGTGTTCATACCCAATTAGAACAATGGGCACGCCTGACAAGTCGTAAATATCGCGAATGGTTTCTAAAACCTCGGTCTTGTCGGCAAGGTAATCGGCCTCGTCTATGAACAGCGGTTTGCCAGTAAGCGCCAGTTCTCTAACGATGAAGTTAATCATGTCTGCCTTACGCTGGCGCTTGTCTAGCCCAAGGTCTTGCGCTAGTCGCTCCAGTAGCGTACCCATGGTGTCGCTTTTTAAGCAGCGCACTAAAATGCCGTCTGCCTGGACGAATAAAAAAGCGCCTGCTGTTGTTTTTCCAAGCCCCGCTTGACCTGAAAACAGGGCCATAGCTGGAGAGCCTTCTTGTGCGGCCTGTTCCACGGTTTGGTAAGCGTCAAACGCCGCCATAACGTTTTTAGTTTTTGCTGTGATTGCCTTCATTGGTTATTTTCCTTTGCTTTCGGTTTGGGTAAAAAGTTTGTCTAGCATCTGCGCCGAACGTCTGTTCTCACGGCGGTACTGATGCAGCCACGCTTTTTCGGTGGGGCCTAAGCGGCCATCTATATTGAGTTGTGTGTAATGACGAGCCTTGTGGTGCTCGTTTTGGTAGATAGGGTCGCCACTGTTTAGAATTGTCTCTATTGCAGTAAGCTCGTCTCTGCGCTGCGCCAGTTCGTCTTTGCGCTCTGCTGAATAACCTTCTGCTTTCGGCTCTGCCTGTGAAATAGAATTTATGATCCCGGATGAAACCTGTTGTGAGGGTTTCGGGAATGAGGTTAGCCCTTGAGTCTGTGACTCTCGGTACGCCAAGAACTTATGCGCCACATCAGACACGTCGTATTCTTTAGCCGCTTGTTTGATGGCGTCGCGCTCACGACGAAGTCTGGCGCGCTGAATTCGCTTCGCTTCCTGGGCATGTGACATTGTAATGTCGTTATCGACCAGCTCAGGGTTAAATGCCTCGCAGATAAACTCGCGCTTAACAGGATCGAACACATAGATTTTGCCGATGTCATCAGGGTTGAACCTACAGTGAACACGTTCGCCGATATACGCGCCAAGCTCAGCGTGAATGTAGTCAACACCCTCAACGCTAATGCCTTCTTTGCCGACAGTTCTAAAGCCTTTTTGACTGGGCACGGGGGCAAGCAGCACGTCAAGCATCCGCTCATTATCTAAACGCTTGATGGTTTGTCTGTGCTGGGTGTACTTCTCAAATGGCGTACATTTAAGTTCGCTGTGCTCGGTATGATCATAATGATGGTCAAGCCAAGAGTTAATGAACCGTTCAAAATCATCCGATGATATAGACACGTCCAGCGCGACTCTGTCTGCGCCTTTTTCGCGTCTTTCAATTAAGCGTTGAGCAAATGAGAGGCGCGCGCTTATCTTTTCGCGATCACTTACGTTATGCCCAATAAAACCCGATAACATTTCAGCGATACCGTGGCTAAACGTTCTGAAAAAGCGCTCAATGAATGGCTTTTCCCATCCGCTGTACGGGTTGGTAATTTGGTTGTGAATGCCCAGCGCATCCCAGATTGCGAAGATATGTGCAGAGCAGTAGTCAGCACCATTGTCTGTTCGTGCGACTTCGGGAATACCCCAGTCAAGAATAGTATTGCGGATCAACAACGCTATACCGTCTGCATTCGAGGTAGGCTTTAAAACAACTTTTACACGGCGCGTGAAAACGTCGATAACACCTATTATTGAATACCGTCCGTCGGTTAGCATTACATCAGCTGGCGTACTATCGAACTCCCAAAGCTGGTTAATGCGTTCAACACCAGCACTGCGGCTGCCGAACGCTGCCATGTGTTTGTTCTGCCACCCACTGGCATCCATAAGAGATAGGAAAGTGGTTTTGTTTTCATCTTTCCATTTGCGTAGCCAATCGCGGCACGATGAAGGTGAGGGGGTTGGGTATTTGCCGCCAAACTCCATTTTTAAAAGCTCTGCTAAGCGCTGCCCTTTAATGTGTGGGAATTGGTGGATTAGCGCGACAGAGTAGCGTTTTAACTCTGACGTACTGTCGATTATGCTTTTGCCTTTGGTCTTGCCATAGCCTGTAATAAGACCTTGAAAACCGTTTTTGTCGTAGCTTTTCTCCCAACGAAGAAGTGTTCTGTAGCTTAGGCGAGGTTTAAAGCGATAGTGAATTTCGTTAATGTCTAATTCGCGGTTATTGTAAAGATCAATAAAGGCATTCCAGGCTGTAACCTTACTGCTACTTTTACAGGCAAATTCTTGGGCGAGTTTTAGTATAAAAAGGGATGTACTGGCGCGTTTGGCATTTTCATTTTGGAACGACGCTTCCAATAAGCCGTGCTTTCTGGCGTCTTGAACCGTGCTTTTTTCTACGCCCTCAATTGCGCTTTCCAATGCCTTCTTGTTTTTTGCTTTCGCAGCAAGTGAGTTTGGATTGAAGACATTTTCAACCGCATTAGCAACATCAGACGGAAGACCTTCAATACGATAATGTGGAACTTTGCCACCTAGACCAGCAAGCAACTCGTAGGGCCAGTTCTCGCTCTTGGCTCGCAAGCTAACATTCCGTTTGGTGATGTTAAGTGCTTGAGCAATTTCCTTGGCAGTAAATAATTTCATAATAGGTTCTCGGAAGATTGTGGGATATAAAAGTGTCTCAAACGCTTTTCGCGTCGTGAGTTTCTTTTACCGCCTGCTTTGCTACAATCTTGCTGTGTAGAAACCTGCGACGTGTACCATTAGCGTGATAACGAGAAGGCCAAATCTCCTTTGGGTGCATCCCTAGAGCTTTAGCGATAACGGCTTCGGGTTTTGCATAGGGTCTGTGCATTGCTGTATCGCAAGCCCGAGCAGCTAGGCCATTTTGAGTAGAGAGCTCCTTTAAAGTGAGCTCTTTTTTACGTAGTGCAGCGACGATGTCTGCTGGGTGCCAATCTTTTTGGTACATTTTTAGATCCATTTAGTGTTGCTTTTTTTAAAGCATAAGCTACAAAAATGTCTCGCGTAAAGCTAAAAAAGACACAAAAGTGTCTATTTTCTTTATGCTTTTGAAATTTAAAAATAAAAAGTTGGGTTTTCTATGACCGTGAATGAGTTTTGCGCTTTGATAAAAAGAATTCGTGAAGAAAAAATAAGCAGAAAAGAGTTCGCGAGGCGGCATGACCATTGGCACGAAAATACGTTGAAGTCTTACGAGAAAGACAGACTCCCTGATATTGACTACCTTTATTTATTGTTTAAAGAAACAGGGTTCGATCTGCGTGAGCTGATTGAGGCACGTACCAGGGTTGTTTTGCAAAGCGTTGCTAGTGCAGAGGAAATAGAGCACGCAATCGCGTTGTTGACGAATACGTCAGCAGCTGATGACAAAAAACAGATAGTTGTTGAAGACAATGCGATGGAACCCTACATTCAATCGGGCGCGCATTGCCAGGTTGATGAAAAAGACAAAGCCCTTACACCTGGTAATATTTATTGCTTTCGTTTTGAAGAAAGCTTCACATGTAGAAAGGTACACAAAACGCTTTTGGGCCGCTTAATTTTAAAAGCTGAATGTGACGAACACTTGTCATTAGAGCTTGGCGATGATGATCGAGAGCATCTTGATATTGTCGGTAAAGTGGTGAGCGCTTCAAACTTCTTTTAAAGTGCTTTTAAACCCCTTATTAGGATCGCACTTATACACAAAAACGCCCTTATTTAGGATCCCACTTACAACTACGTAAGTGCGAAATAAGTTTTGCGACGCTGTGCTGGTTTGAGTTCTCTGAGGTGGCCTACAAGCCTTATTTAAACTGACATTGCGTCATTTAGTGGGTTAGCCAGGTATACGCATATTGTGGGTTGCCAAACTGGACCTTCATTTTTAGACATTCTCTAAAATCCGCCAAACTACTCTGTGCTATGGCTTAAAATTTTTGGCACTCCTAAAGTTGCTCAAACCCTTACACAACAAGGCTTCCCACTTATTCCCGCCAAATATTACTGGATCCCACTTATTTGCCATACTTCTCTGTCATCTACATACCGATCAGCGCTGAATGATGCGTGTATTCTTCTCGCTAAAGCAAAAAGAAACCCGCTGTGTAGCGGGTTTCTTTTTAAGCGCATTTATTGCGACGCGGGTATGCTTGAGCAGATGGCTTTTCGTCTCTGATTCCGCGCTGCTGCTTATTATTTCGCAACCTGCTGATATACTTTAATTAGGTCTGGAAGTTTTTTCGCGTAAATCGCTTTCTTTGTACCAGGGTGAAGCAATTGGCTTACGAAGGTGCGTAGGAAGCCAAGTACAAAGGTTTGAACACGGTCAGCGTCTGCTTCGCTTGGGGTAGCGATAAGCTTTTCTGTTTCTTCCTGTACTTTATGTACAATTGGGTCCATGGTGTCTTTGCCGGCCACAAGGTCGTTACCTGTCACTACACCCTTGCCAAGCAAGTCGCGCACTGCATTATAAAGGTCGGCTGAAACAGCATTTGTTTGCCCCCAGTTCGCGATGTTGTACTCTTCAGAAATCTTGTCTAGTTCGGCCGCTGGATCACTAGATTTCAATAAACCTTCAATAAGTTTGTGCGCTTCAGTTTGTTTTACAGGTGTTGATAATTCTGACATTTTTGACTTCGCTTTATACTAAAAACGCGTTTTATAATTTTTTTAATACCCTCTGTCAAGTTGGTTGATAAAAAGTCAAATATAATCAACTGGTTGTATTTTTATTATTGATGTTAGTGAGCCGAAAAACGAAGGTAAACATTTAGCAATATTCACTTTCTTTAACGAAATCGACGTTACCTAATCGATTTCAATGATTTCAATATATTAAAATATTAAATATCACCTTTTAGTTCCTACCTGGTTCCTCTACATCCCACTATTTTCTTGCTTTCGACTAAATTGTAATCGTTTCACCCGTCATCACTTCTATTATCATATTGTATACATTCTGTTTACATTTCGATTGATGCGTAGTTATTGTAATTACAACTAAATGTTGAGCCATGTGGAATGTGTCGTGTAAGCAGAGGCTCCTTAAAATAAAAATTAGCAAGAGAATTGTGAAAGATGAGTAAACGCTTACCCGCCCGCTTTAACCTAAACCGCACTACTACATTAATTGCGTTGTGCCTAGGCTTGCATTGCCACGCCGCTATGTCACAGGAAACTAACGAGCAAGCTGAAGACGAGTTGTATGAACAGATACTAATCACCGCTTCTAAGCGAAGTACGGGGCTTCAGGAAACGCCTATCGCTGTATCTGTTACTAGCGGAGAAGCTATCGAGCAAACTCAAGTACTAGATATTCAGGATTTACAGGCGTTAGTGCCAACATTAAGAGTGAACCCTTTACAACGTTCAGCAAATACCAATTTCTCGATTCGCGGTTTTGGTAATGGTGCGAACAATACGGGAATTGAACCTTCTGTTGGAGTTTTTATTGATGGTGTATACCGTTCAAGGGCCGCCGCACAAATTGGCGACTTACCGCGCGTCCAGCAGGTTGAAGTATTAAGTGGCCCGCAAAGTACACTCTTTGGGAAAAACGCATCGGCTGGGGTAATAAGTGTGCGAACGCAAGGACCCTCTTTCACCGAAGAGGGTAAATTGACGCTAGGAGTGGGCAATTATGATCAGCGATTACTAAAAGGGTACTATACAAATGGTATAACCGATGAGTTTGCATTTAGTTTGTCTGGTGGAGTGAACAAACGTGATGGTTATACTGAAAGCGTTGTTGATGGCGTAGATACGCTAAATAATCGTGATAGGTGGAATATAAGAGGGCAGGCTTTATACGAACCTAGCACCGACGTTAAGTTTAGATTTATTGCTGACTATAGTGAGATAGATGAACGCTGTTGCACTGTGGCGGACGTTATTAATGGACCTACAACGGCTGTCGTACGTGCATTGGGCGGTACCGTGTTAGAGACTGATGATCCCTTTGCTTTCAAATCTGCGCTGAATTTTAATCCCAGTAACACGGTAGAGGATGGCGGAATTTCTCTCCAAATCGACGTTGATTTTGATACATTCGCGTTAACCTCTATCACCGCTTACAGAAACAATAAATCTGACTATTTCGCGGATGTAGATTATACATCGCTTGATATTTTGTCAGAGGAAGGGCACACAGAGATAGATACCTTCACTCAGGAACTTCGTCTTACTTCCCTTGGCGAAAATACATTGGACTGGATGTTCGGGATGTTCTACTTCTCAGAAGAGGTAGATACAGGTGATACCTTATTCTACGGACAAAACATTCGGCCTTATTTTGACGTACTGTTGAATTCGGGGGTAGCACAAGCACTCGCTTCGTTACCTACTCCGTTGCCATTTGATGCGGTTTTCCCTGATGGATTTCTTGGCGCATTTGAACCTTTGTATGGTCAAGCGCCGGGTACTTTTTTTAATGAAAATCAGTTCGTGAATAGCGAGTTTCTACAAAAAAATGATGCATTGTCTGTGTTCTTTAATCTTGATTACCATATTTCGGATAGACTCACTACAACAGTGGGCGTCAGTTACACAGAAGACGAGAAAGACGTATCGGTAGAACAAAACAATAACGAAGTGTTATCCTCTATCGATATCATAAATGATCCCACAGTTTTCGGTGTGCCGTTATCAACAGCGGTACCGGCTTTAGCTGGTTTTATTCCCACGCTCCAAGGCGTTCAGTTTTTGCCTCCGCAACTCGTTTTTCCTAATACTGTAGAAGACGGTAATACTAACGATGATAAAGTGACGTGGAGTGCGCGTATCGCATACGAGATTAATCAAAACTTTAACGTATTCGCTACTGCTGCTACAGGCTTCAAAGCCTCGTCTTGGAACCTTTCCCGCGACACACGACCGTTTGGTTCTGACCAATCGGCACTGGAATCTGGCAATTTGGCGCGTGTTAATCAGACGTATGGAACCCGCTATGCTGGGCCGGAAGAGTCAACGGTTTATGAATTGGGGGTAAAAGCAAGGTTCAAACGGGGAGCATTTAACGTCACGCTGTTCGACCAAACAATCGAAGGCTTTCAATCGAGTACATTTGTAGGCACGGGGTACGTGTTGGCGAACGCCGGGAAACAGTCAACGCAGGGTCTTGAATTTGATTCAACGCTAGATGTAACAGAGAATTTAGTATTTAGCTTTGCTGGGACAATTTTAGACCCAGTTTACGACTCTTTTGTTGGTGCAAATGGCGTGAATGGACCAATCGATCTTTCAGGTACGCAGCCCGCAGGCATACATGAACGAAGCTTCGTTGCAGGCCTGACTTATCACTTAGAATTCGAAAATGGCACTACTGGTTTTATTCGAAGTGATTATCTACATGAGAGTGAAACACAACTTGTAGAGAATGTTCCACCTGAACTCACTCGTGAAGTTAACATGCTAAATGCCAGTGCAGGATTAACCTTTACTAACGGAATTAGTGTTCAACTATGGGTGAGGAATTTAAACAATGATGAATACTATTTGTCAGCATTTCCACCTCCCATACAGGCTGGCAGCTTCAATGCTTACCCAAGTCAGCCAAGAACTTTCGGCGCAACAGTATCTTACATGTTTGACTAGTAACTCGTAATTTCGCAGCGAAAAGCCAGCTATACTCAGAAAATAGCTGGCTTTTTATTATTTTAATGCTTTAATCGTGTTGAAAACCTTTGTACCCGTTTTTTAGGCACTTAGACACTGTGATGCAGCAACTGGTCTAGCAGGCTTGGGTTGCGCTGGACGTTGAACCGGTGGCGATGTAAAGCGCATGTTTCTGTCATACGCGATTGAAGGTATTTCAATCTTTGTCAAAAATGAAGACCCCGCCATTATTCCCAGTTTGTAGTCATGACGTAGCTGCGCGTCGGTGCTACCTAATAGCTTACTTTGTAGTTTATCTGACGCAAATACTTGAATAATTTCAACACCATCAGGTGGATTTTCAATAAACGCTAATTCTTTTTGATACGCATGTTCGTGTTGCAGTAAATAGTCGATGGTTTTTGGGCAGGTGCCTGTTGCGCACATCACTGCGCTTAGTTTTTGTAGCCAAGGTGACTGTGCCTGAAAACCTTTATCTACGGTTCTTATCACTACTATTTTTGTAGCGCCACGGTTATAAGCTTCGGTTACGGGTAATGGCGCAGCTAATCCACCATCTAAATAAAAATCGGTATTTGCGGCCTGTTTGGTCTCGATTTCAGTGTGAAGCGGCACCCCTTGTTTGTACAGTAAGGGGAGTGCGCTCGATGCTTTAATCAACTCAACCCAGTTGTTTTGGCTTTTCATTGGATTCAAGAAATAAGCTTTCCTGTCTCTAGAGTTCGTAGCCGTAAACAGTATTTCTCTATCTGCCACATTGCTTTTAGCCGTATCTAAATCTAGTAAACGGTTCGCTTCTTGGGTTTTATCAAAGTACCAGTCTAAATCGACAATATGCTTGCCCATTAACCCTCTTCCCATTTGGAAAAATCGTTTGTGCCGGGTCAAGCCTCGAATAAGACGTTTTGCATAGCCTTTTTGACGTGCCACAAAGCTTGTTAAGTTTTGCGAGCCTGCCGATGTGCCAATAAGGATATCGAAGGGGTCATGCCCAGCATCTAACCATGTATCAAGTACACCGGCTGTAAAAATACCGCGCTGACCGCCACCCTCTGCGACTAACGCAACTTTAACTTTGTTATGGGCAGAATTTTCAGCGTTGCAAGTATTAGTTGGCGCAGATTGTTGAGCGAACATTAGAGACCCTCTAATTGAACATATATATAAATTGACTACTTGGTCTAATTCTAGGGAGATCATGCGACACAAGAAAATTGAAAGATTGAATCACACTAATAGGAAATAACTGATACAAAAACATTTTTTTGTTATATAGATGTGATTTTGGTGTTTACATTTTGATCATTACAAAGCAGTCTAACCGGATAACAAAAAGTTTAGAAGATGGGAATTACATCAATGAAAGTCGTGGTGTTAGGTGCGGGTAGTATTGGTTGTTATGTTGCAGGTTGTTTGTTGGCGTCCGGGTTTACGCTTAATGGGACTAATACACTTACGCTTATCGGTCGACAGCGATTATGTGACGACATTTTAGCAAATGGACTGAAAGTGACCGACTGGCAAAGCCGCCATCAAATTACCGATGTTGAACACGTCAATTTTTCATTGAATAACGATAGCTTAGCCAGTGCAGATGTCATCCTACTATGCGTAAAGAGCCAAGACACCGAGCAGGCGGCAGATATTATTAAGTTGTGGGCCAAACCCTCTGCCGTTGTCATTAGTCTTCAAAATGGTGTGAGTAACGCATATATGCTTCGCCAGAAGCTTAATCAAGCAGTTGTTGCAGGCATGGTGCCTTTTAATGTCTTTTATAAGGGCCACGGACACTTTCACTGTGGTACTGAAGGCAATATAGCCATAGAAGATCCGAACAATAAATGCAAAGACCTGATAGAGGTGCTTGAAAACGCATCGCTTCCAGTAACAGCTTATAACGACATGGCTGCCGTCCAGTATGGCAAACTTATTATGAATCTAAACAATGCGGTAAATGCCTTATCGGGCATACCGCTAAAGTCGCAGCTAGGGAACCGTGAATACAGGCTAGTAATGGCAAAAGTGCTGTCTGAGGCGTTAGCAGTATTAAAAGCGGAAGGAATTACACCTGCAAGAACGGGGAAGGTCATTCCCAAACTTATGCCAACAATTATGAAATTGCCTAATTCTTTATTTAACGTGGTTGCCGCATCAACGCTCAAAATAGACCCTGAAGCACGCTCATCAATGTATGAAGATCTGTTGCTTGGGAGGCGAACTGAGATAGATTATTTAAATGGTGAGATAGTCAGGCTCGGTGAAAAAAATCAGATAGCTACGCCAGTGAATAAGCATATTGTTAGCCTGATCAAACAACATGAAGTTGCCCAAAAGGGAAGTCCTTACTTACCCCCAAATGCTCTACTATTAACGTGATATGCCAGTCTAACGACGTAGTTCAACGTTAAATATTACAGTTTTATGTCATTTTTATGTCAGAGCTCTTGATTCTTATACTAAAGTAGATATCCTGCGCGCAAACTTCTGTTATATTGACATGCCTTGCTTTTTCAAAATCGTTTTTCCTCTTGTCTTCTGATTAGTGTTCTATGGGCGTCGCTTTTCCATACGGCGGTTGTAGCGTCTGAGGTTGATATTAAGCGTGAATCTAGCGCAACTTTTTCAAGTTACCATGGCAACGGCCTTTCATTTCAAAGCAACAACAACACCTTCTCACTACGCGTGCGCGGCCGACTTCAGTTTCGCTATGCCAATCCCGGTATAAGCCAACCTACAGAGCGTGCTGACTTTGAGCATAACGCAGGTAATCAATTTGGCGTTAACAGGGCGCGAGTCAAGTTAGACGGTCACATTGGTTTGCCTTGGATTCAATACGGTGTGGAATACGATGCTGCCGATCAGCGCACGCTGACCGCTACACTATCCTTCGAAAAGTATGACTCGCTTCGGTTTAAATTTGGTCAGTGGAAAGTTGAGTATTCCAGAGAGCGCAGTGTTAGCAGTGGCGGCCAACAAATGTTGGATCGCTCAATTACTAATAGAATATTTACTCTAGATAGGCAAATGGGGGCATCGCTTTACGGTAATCTTAAAGGCCCAGGCGCGGCCAACTTCAATTACTGGGTAGGGGTATTTAATGGCTCAGGTCGTGGTGATTATAGTAATCACGATGGCGAGAATATGTATACAGGTCGATTACAGTGGAACATGTTAGGTGAATCTGTTGGGTTTAAAAACAGTGACATTAAACGAACGGCTAATCCTAAAGCTGCCCTAGCAATAGCAGGGGCGAAGTTCAAAAGCCAGTTTACACGTTTTTCTTCCTCTGGTGCTGGTAATTTAGCCAACTTTAGTGCGGGCGAGATAGAAGGTCAGTACGACATTCAGCAGTTTGTGATTGATGGTGCCTATTTTTATAAAGGATTTAATGCTCAAGCGGAATATCATGAGAAAGATATTGTGGATTTAGCGAACAACAATACAAAAACCACGCTGCGCGGCTATTATGTGCAGGCGGGATATTTTTTAAATGAATCAATCAGCTGGTGGCCAGAGCCCCTTGAAATGTCAACACGCTTCGGGACTTATTCGCCACGTGACAATGAAAAAAACGACCACTTTTTTGAAAAGTCGGTAGCAATTAACTATTTTTTTAACGGTCATGAAAACAAAATAACCGCAGAGGTAAGCAGAGTTTCACTGGATCAGTTTGATACTGAAGTAGGGGACGAAACCATCTACTCTCTGCAGTGGGACATCAGTTTTTAGCCTAAAACTTGCTGTTTCCTTAACACTTCAACATCGTGATTGTATCAATACCTATATAATCGATTAGATATCAATAGGTGCTATTATAAAGTTAATATCACCTATAATCAGGCCTCACATCCATGCAAAACAATGCAACACTCAACTATGTCGAATTTGCATCTCTAGACATTCGCCGTTCTAAAACGTTTTTTGAATCTGCGTTTGGCTGGTGCTTTACTGACTACGGTAATGAATACAGCGCGTTTAGCAATGCGGGTTTGGATGGTGGGATATTTGCTGCTGAGCGAGTGACTCGAGCGGAAAGCGGGGCGCCCTTGTTAGTACTTTATGCCGCTGACATTTCTGAAACTCAGCTTAATATAGAAAGCGCGGGCGGTACAATTACCAAGCCCTTATTTGATTTTCCTGGCGGTTGTCGATTCCACTTTGTCGAGCCGGGTGGGAATGAGCTTGCCGTATGGTCTGAGACAGCCTAGTAGATAAAAGTGCACTTGGAATGGCTCAGCGCTAAACAGCACGGTATTCCATTGTGCCTTAAACAAAAAACGCCTTGCTGGCAGTAATACAGAAGGCGTTTTAATTTCTATTTAGTTAGCTAAAAGCTAGCAGTTAGTTTTGCTCAAGCACAATGCGCAGCATTCGGCGAAGCGGCTCTGCGGCACCCCACAATAGCTGATCCCCTACGGTAAATGCCGAAATATACTCTGGGCCCATAGTCAATTTGCGAATACGGCCAACTGGAATAGACAGCGTGCCGGTAACTTTCGCTGGGGTGAGCTCTTGCATGGTCGCGTCGCGATCGTTTGGAACCACTTTTACCCATTCATTGTGAGCTGCAAGAATCTCTTCAATTTCGCTTACAGGCAAGTCTTTCTTAAGCTTAAGCGTAATGGCTTGACTGTGGCAGCGCATAGCGCCAACACGCACGCAAATACCGTCGATAGGTACTTCGCCGCCTTGAATTCCTAAGATTTTATTGGCTTCAGCTTGGGCTTTCCATTCTTCACGGCTCTGACCTGAAGGTAGTTGCGAATCGATATAAGGAATTAAGCTACCTGCAAGTGGCACACCGAACTGTTCGCTAGGGTAGTCTGAACTTCTGATAAATTCAGACACTTGCTGGTCAATTTCCAAAATTGCAGTAGCAGGGTCTTCAACCTTCTCTTTCACATTGCTGTGAATGGCGCCCATCTGGCTAATAAGTTCGCGCATGTGCTTTGCACCAGAGCCCGAAGCGGCTTGATACGTCATTGGCGAAGCCCATTCAACAAGGTCTTTTTCAAACAGACCGCCTAGCGCAAGCAGCATGAGGGAAACGGTACAGTTTCCACCTACGTAGGTGCGAATACCTTTTGCGATGCCACTATCAATTTCTTTGCGATTAACAGGGTCTAGAATGATAACGGCGTCGTCTTTCATACGAAGGGCTGACGCTGCGTCAATCCAGTAGCCATTCCAGCCAGAGGCTCGTAAATCGTCGTATACCGCTTTGGTGTAGTCGCCGCCCTGACAGGTGATAATGATATCTTGCTTCGATAACGCTTCAATATCGTGCGCATCTTCTAATACACCTGCATCTTTTCCAGCAAAATCTGGCGCTGCACTGCCTTTTTGAGAGGTAGTGAAAAAGGTGGGCTCAATGTGCGCGAAATCTTGCTCTTCTTGCATGCGCTGCATCAATACTGAGCCAACCATACCGCGCCAGCCCACTAAACCTACTTTTTGTTGTGACATTAAATTGAGAACCCTTGTAACTAAAATGAAAAGTACTTTATCACCTATGTTTATAATAAATGACCAATACACGGACCGTTTGATTAATAAGCGTGTAGTGAAAAAACATAAAATGATGTCGGACGCCGCGCTCCTAGGGCGCTGGCGCAATACCTGTCGTTTTTATTTTTATCCTCGCAGTCTAAGTGTTATTTATCTCGCTGGCTAGATGGTTTTTATAAATAATCTATCGCTGATATAAGCATTTTAAATACAGCGAAAAAGACGGTTGATAGTGTACAGATTTTGTTAATGCTGCGTTCATTACGCAGATGTCGAAGGACAGTAACTTTTATTGACAAATTAATAGTGGCAAGGGGACTGGATCTTATCGTGGTTAGAAGCTTTCTAATCCATATATCCATTATCGAAACGAGATTGGTTGGCAAAGATAAGGTAGTCGTCAGGTGCCGATACCTTATTTTGTTTTGCTTGATACATGGCAATGTCAGCGAGTTTAATCAACGCATGCATATTACTGCTTGTTTGAGGGTAAAAAGCCACGCCCACGCTCATAGAAACCACAGTAGGCCTTGTATCATTGTTAAAATAGAAGGGCTGTTTAACACCACTATTTACTTTGTCTACCACTTTCTGAACCGACGTTTCATCATCAACTTGAAGTAACAACATAAATTCATCGCCGCCCCAACGTATCGCGACGTCGTTTTTGCGTATTTTTTCTTTCAGTTGCTCAGCAACAAAAATGAGAACCTCGTCACCCGCATCGTGACCGTAAATATCATTTACCGCTTTAAAACCGTTAAGGTCGATCAGTGCCAACGCGAACTGGTGTTCCTTTCTCATGAGTTTGGCTATGAGCTTTTCACCGCCATTTCGATTGTAGATACCCGTTAAAGCGTCAAAATCTGCTTGTAGCGCAAGCTTTTGTAACTCTTGTCTACGACTCGAAATGTCATTCAACGTAAGCTGGTAGTAACGTTCACCTTCTTCTGTCAGTAATGGGCTAGCAATAAGTTGAACCCAAATGGCATTGTCATTTGCGCTACTTTTTAGCTTGTACTCTCCCGTCGCAAACTCGTTTCGCGCAAAGGCTTCTTGAAGTGCAGCTTTCATTGCTTCTGGTGTTTCGAATAGTTCGTTTAACAGTTCGCCATAGCCTTGCTTTATTCCAAGCTCTGTTTTCTCTACTAAATCATTAAACGCTTCGTTTCGAAGCGCTATAGTGCCATTCTCAGCCATCAAAACAGTTGCAGTTTTGGCGTTCTCAAACAGCATTCTAAATCGCTTTTCAAGAAACTCGATTTCTTCTCTTAATTGTCGTTCTTGGGTAAATTGCTCTTCGACTTTGTTCAGCAGCTGGTTGGTGTCGTAGACGAGTTTACCTATTTCACTTCGGGAGTGATATTTAGGAGTGGAGATCCGCTGTGATGTTCCAGGCGTGATTTCGTTTAAAGAGCGGCCTACCCGAAGCATGGGAGAGATGATGATGTAGTATGTGATTAACAATGCTACGCCGCCGACCACGAGTGCTTCAGCATAAAGCGAATAGCTGTTATCAATACTGATTTTTTCTGCTTGATTAATAATATGCTCGAAATTGGGATATACATTGACTTCAGCCAAGATATCTTCTGGCATGAAGGGATGCCTCACCATAAAAACACGTGGATTGATATTACTATCAATGGCTTCGTTTACGTTTAATTGATAGTACAGCGCGTCGCTTTTTATTGAAGCCCCTAGAATTTTGTCGCTTTTAACCAAGCCATTAATTGCCTCTTTTGCTAAATCTTCATCTTCTAGGAAAGCCGCAATAGACGCTGTCGCCCCTACCGTCTGATAAAGCTCTTCAATATCATTATTGGCATCACGAATTTCATTTTCATAGGTAGTGCGATAAAAAAATTCAGCGGTGGTAAATACCACTAACATTGACGCCGCGATTAAAAATAGCGAGAAGCGGAAGCCTAATCCTTGAACATTAATCAAAACGATATACCACTTTCATGCTGTCAGTGACAGCGGACTCATAAACATAGGCTAGAGCAGACTCATCTTCTTTCAACCGCTGTTTCACATCGTCTATGGTTTTTTCGATTGCGGGAGGCTTTACTCGACCAGAAAATTTCAACCTAGACCAATAGGCATTTACACGTGCTAAGGGTAGCCCTACCAACGCCTGGTAAAATTGGGTTTTAAGCTCAGTCTCAATTTCGACATCAATAGGGGTGGCAAGCTTGCCGTTTGGAAACGCTGAATACTTACCCATAAATAAATCAATAAGGCCTTTTTTGTCTAAAAATTGCACGGTGTTTTTGGGGTGTGTCACAACGACAATTTTCTCTGAGGCGTTTACAGCACAAGAAAAACCTTGCAGCCCAAGTAGCACCGTAAGCATTAGAAAGTAACGATCAAAAAATCTCACGATACTCCCCTAAAAACTGAAGCTTAAAGCAAAGAAAAGGGTATGAGCGACACTCGCCTCGTCATCCACAACTAAACCATTTCTGGCCCGAAGGCCTGTGCCTCTGGCTTCTATATCGCTGCGTTCTATTTGGGCTTTAAAAGCTAGATTTTCTTTAAGGTCCCAGCGCCAGCCAACAGAGAATGACTTCTGTCGGTGGGCTAGTGTGCTGGCCACTTCTTCAACAAACATAGCGAGTTCAGCTGTAGCAGGAATGATGGGAAATTCAGGCTGTTCTTCCCTGAGAAAATAGGTATCAGTTTCTGCAAAAGAAAATAGTCCGTAAAAGGTATGCGCACCATAAAGATAACTAATATTTAGAAAGCCATTAAAAGAGGGTCTTAGTGCGACAGATTCTGAATCAATATGCGAAAGTTCACCGGATATTTCCCAGTCACCTAAATTACGGTGGGCATACAGAGAGGTATACTGAATAGTAGCGTCGAGTAGTTGTAATGAATTGGCAAAATCTCTCGCGCCGCTCCAAAGGGGTTGTAATAATTCAACCGCTGATGTTACTTGTGCTATGTCAAAATTATCATTTCCAGCTTCAGTGCGCGTGTGTTTTAACGCAACGCTCCAATCAAAAGCGGTTAACTCAATGCCCAGTGTATTCAGGTTGTCAAAGGTAATGGGTTCGAAATCGACACTAGAAAAGTCACTCTCTCCTTTACCCCAAAAACCCTTTACCGATAGGTTGAAGTTTTCATAACGTTTTAAGTAACGAATATCAGCGCCGTCAAGGCTTCTAGCTGGGACAATGCCGTAAACTTCTGTAGGCACTTTTACCCAAGGGTAGGCGATAGATACGTCTCTGGTATCACTGAAATGGAAGATATCGGCTGCAAGTCTTCCCGCTCTGATCTGCCATGAAGGCGTTACGTCATAGCGTAAAAACGCCATCTGCGTTATTGAGTCTATGTCCTGCTCGTCTTGCTCTCGATAAACAAATTGCCCTACAAAGTCGAGGTTGTTTGAGAGGCTGTAATCGAGCTGTACCCCGATTAAGCTCAACGGCTTGAATGCAAAGCCATCTTTTTTTGCAAACTCAGCTTGAGACCGGTCGTTTCGAAATTGATATTTGTTGGTATCAGCGGTAGCCGTTGCTAAGGTGCCAAAACCGCTAATGTTTAACTTATTTTGTTCTGCTGACGGGCTGTTAGCCAGCAGCAAGCTGAAGATGGCCGCGAAAAACAAGTACGGCTTTTTTATCATTGTATTACCCAATTTGAAGTCTGCGTGAAATGTAGCCTAAAAAGCATTGTTCTGACAATTTTACTTTAGTACAAGGATAGTAGAGAAACGAAGAAGCAATTTAAAAATTACGGCTTTTATTTAAAGTACCTAAAAACCAATTAATAAAATGCATCAAGTTAAGGCGGTTTAAAAATAATTCTATTTAGCTATATACAGTTAGTAGATAGCACCTAACCGCTCAGCCAAGAAGTCATTGTGAAGACTGGCTTGTCATTTTTTAATAGCTTAAGAAGAAACGTAAGGCACTTTCTCTCAGTAGACTCAAGCTTAAACTTTTCATGCCGCTCTCTGTGATCAATAACGTTCAAATGCTTTATAATTCTTTCTGCTAAGGAGAAATAAACGTGAATGAATATGCCCGGTATTTTAATGGCTACCCTTCAACTATTGTAGAACAAGCCCTACAGCTAATTTCGGACAATCGGCTAAAAAGCTACTTGTTGAAAAAATATCCCAAAGCCCATGATATAACTACAGATAAGCTGCTTTACCAGTACGCGACGGATTTTAAAAAGCAGTACTTAAAAAATGCGCCCCCATTTGGACGCGCCGCGTTTAAGAAACAGGGAGATATGGTTACCAATGCGTTAGGTACGCATACCTACCGTATGCAAGGTAAAACGCGAAAGCACGACTTAGCCATTAATAGTGATTTGCTACTTGCACCTGAGCCTTTATTAAAGGCCTTAGTAGTACACGAGCTGGCGCACTTCAAAGAAAAGGACCACAACAAAGCTTTCTATAAACTTTGTTGCCACATGGAGCCTGATTACCATCAGCTTGAACTAGACTTGAGGTTATTCTGCGTTGCGGTGGCCATGGGCGAGAATCCGTACGTTTGAAGTATACGCAACGGATATTTATCTAAGAGTGTTTTATGTTAATGGGCCTAGCTAATACTATTAGCAGGCAGAAAGGCTTAATTTACCGAGCTAGTATGCAGAGTTGTGGTTGCCGTCTAGAGTTGTCGCGACAATTATTTAGCGACAGAATGTTTCAAAAGAAAGAAGCTGAGTGAATAAGGAGTATTGATGAGCATTGCTAAAATTATGTCTACACGTGTAGTTAGCGTGCACATGGATGATAGCTTGCAGTCGTTAAGAGAGTTATTTGCTGCAACGGGCTTTCATCATCTAGTGGTCGTTCACGACAATAAACTGCAGGGTATTATATCCGACAGAGACTTAATGAAATCGATTAGTCCTTTCGTCGACACGTT
Source organism: Alteromonas sp. KUL150 (assembly GCF_009811475.1). Lineage (NCBI taxonomy): Bacteria > Pseudomonadati > Pseudomonadota > Gammaproteobacteria > Alteromonadales > Alteromonadaceae > Alteromonas > Alteromonas sp. KUL150. The sequence goes on along the minus strand of NZ_BLIJ01000027.1, from coordinate 8,019 downwards.
AAGCGAGCGTATGCTAGATCGCGCTACGCTGGATAAACGCGCCCATCAAATTATGACCCGTGAAGTGATAACGCTGAATCCTACTGACTCAGTATTCGCGGCCATTGAGCTTTTTAATACACATAAGATTTCCTGTATCCCCATTATCGATAAGGGTAGGCACCCAGTTGGCATGGTGTCGTGGCGCGATGTGATGAAGTTTATGCAAAGTAGAGTAGAGGCTAAGCGGTAGCTCGGTACGCCTAGTCTATATTTTATGAGTTTTTCAAAAAAAGTGGCCTCTCTACCTGCGTCTATAAATATTGCGGTAAAGAGGCCATTAGTTTTTAGGGCTTAGCTCTGACGATAGCTGACTTTAAACAACAGGCTGTAAAGCACAGGTACTGCAATAAGCGTAAGTACTGTGGCAAATGCCAAGCCGCCCATGATAGTTACTGCCATATCGGCAAAGAAAGCGTCGAACAGTAGCGGCGCCATACCTAAGATAGTCGTTACCGCCGCCAATGACACAGGACGTACACGGCTGATAGTAGCGTCAACAATAGCTTGTCGAATAGCCAGGCCTTCTTCAATTTGAAGGTCAATTTCTTCAATTAGTACAATAGCATTCTTAATAAGCATGCCGAACAAGCTTAAAAAGCCCAGTAGCGACATAAAGCCGAAAGGCATATCTGTACTAAGAAGGCCTGTTACTACGCCCACCACAGCCATAGGTACCACAAGCCAAATAATCAGGGGCTGGCGTGCATGACCGAACAGCAATACTGAGATAATAAACATGACTAAAAAGCCAGCGGGCAATCCGGCACCTAGTGCTTTTTGTGCATCGCTAGAGCTTTCAAACTCGCCGCCCCATTCCAAAGCATAACCCGCGGGTAGGTCAATATCTTCAATGAGCGGACGAATTCGAGCTAGAGCTTTTGCGGCGGTCTCATGGTCACCCGGCTCGGCTTCTACGGTAATGGTGCGCACGCGGTCACGGCGATGAATTCGCATTTCTTCGGTCATTAACTCTAACCCTTGCGACACCTGTGTAAAAGGTACGTACTGACGTTGTTGGGTAGACCATACCTGCGACTCGCGTATCGACTGAAGCTCGGTGTCTTCCGCTTTACCCATTTTCGCAATAATACTGTAGGCGTAGTCGCCGTCTTGCACTGTGCCTAGCTGAACACCACTACTCGCGTATTGAATAGTTTGGCTAAAGTCATTGTGCGATACGCCCGCAATACCCGCGTTGTAGTTATCGTACTGGGTGTTAATGGCAAAGCCTTTTTCGCGCCAGTTGTGACGAACGTCTTTAACTTGACCGTCTGCAAAAAGTAGCGCTTTAGCTTTTTCCGCCAATTCACGAAGCACTTCAGTATCTGGGCCGGAAAACCTTGCTTCCAGTTTTGCACCAGAACCGGGCCCAAACTGCATGCGTTCCATATAGAAATTGGCATCGAAGTCTAAGTCGGTAAGCTTACTTCTAAGCTTCTCTTGAATAGCTGGGATGTTATCTAGTTCGTTTGCTCGAACCATGAAAAAGGCATAGTTTTCATTAGCGCTTTTAGGTGCATAAGTAAGGGTGAATCTGTCAGCACCCTGGCCAATGAAGGTAGTGACATCCGTTACATTTTCCATCTCTAGAATACGTTTTTCCGCTTCCTTAGCGATAACTTCTGTTGCACGAATATCTCTGTCTTGCGGGCCCCAATAATGCACAAAAAAGAGTGGAGCGTTGGAAGGTGGGAAGAAGCCTTGCTTTACCATACCAAAGCTTCCATAAGCCACAACAGTAATGACAAAGAGTGCACCAATGGTAACCCAACGAAGCTTAAGCGCGCCTAGCAACGTGCGCTTAAACCAGCGCTGCGATGCTGAGAGTTCGTTGCCTGCAGTCTGACTCATACCTTTTCGGTAGAAATACGCGCCAAGAACAGGGACCAAAGTTACTGCTAATACCCAGCTGATCATTAGTGAAACTAAGACTACGGCAAATAGCGAGTAAAGAAACTCGCCGGTAGCATCATTTGAAAGGCCGATGCCTGAAAACGCCGCGATACCAATAACCGTTGCGCCAAGTAGCGGCCATTGAGTGCGCTTAACAATAAAGCTGGCTGATTCTTTAGCCGTGGAGCCAGTTGCCATGCGAAGCATCATACCTTCAGCAACCACAATAGCGTTATCTACTAGCATACCCATGGCGATAACCATAGCACCAAGGGATATTCTCTGAAGCTGAATATCCATGAGCCACATAACAAGAATAGTACCTAGCACGGTAACAAGAAGCACAGAGCCAACTACTACACCTGAGCGCCACCCCATAAATAAACACAGAGTTAAGGTAACCACGGCTACCGACATGACCAGGTTATTAATGAACCCTGTTACTGATTCATCAACCACTGAGGCTTGGTCGTATATCGGCGTAAGCGTAATGCCGACAGGCAGCTCTTGAAGCAGTTTTTCCACTTTTGCGTTTACGCGCTCACCCACATCAACGATATTTACATCGGTAAGAGCGGATACTGATAAAGTAAGTGCTTCCTCACCGTTGTAGCGCACGTAAACAGGCTGTATGTCGGCAGGTTCTAGTTTTAGCGTGGCAATATCAGCAACCCGAAGCGAGCGAGTGGTGCCGGGTATCACCACGGTTAAGTTAGATATTTCTTCTAATCTATCTGGTTCCCGTTCTACGATAAGACGCACATTTTTCTCGTCAACCTTGATACGGCCGCCGTTAAATGGCCGCAAGTTTTCTTCGAAAAGCGCAGCAAGATCGGGGAACGAAATACCTAACCCAGCCAATTGGTAAGGGTTGATATACGCCACAATTTGTTCTTTCTGAACGCCTGTGACATTAACTTTAGCTACACCCTCTGTAGTTAGCAGGTCTCGTCGAATAATTCGTGCAAACTCGCGAAGCTCTCGGGTATCAAAGTCTGGTGCACTTAACGCATAGTAAAGCCCGTATACGTCACCGAAATCGTCGAATACTACTGGGTCTCGCGCACCGGTTGGCAGCGAACTTGCCGTGTCGCGAAGTCGCTTTCTTAGTTCATCCCAAATCTGAGGTAATAAGTTACTGTCGTAGGTACTTTTTACTTCAACCGTAATTTCCGAGAGGCCGGGGGATGAAATTGACGTTACTTCCTTTAGCTGCGGCATTTGCTGAATGGCAATTTCCAAGCGTTCGGTAACTTCACGCTCTACTTTTTCAGCGCTGGCGCCAGGGTAATTGGTGTATACCTTTACCTGCTTGATAGTGAACGCAGGGTCTTCCAAACGACCAATTTTGCTCATAGCCAAAATGCCGCCTAAAAGCAGAATGATGACCATCAACCAAATATTAACGGGTTTATCAATTGAATAGCGTGCAATATCCATGAACTACTTCTCTCCTTGGTAAGGAAGTACTTTCATGTCTGCACGCATTTGAGTGGCGCCCGCGGCAACTACTTGTTGGCCCAGCGTAATATCGCTTTCGTTCTTGCCCTCAATAACCGCTAATTCGTTTTCTATGTGCTTAACCGAGACGGCTTGTTTGACCACTGAACTCGTTTCATCGTTAAATACCCAGACCGCGAAACCTGAGTCCTCATCGCCAACCAAAGATTGTACAGGCACCACTAAGCCCTCGGGATACAAACTTCCCTGTAGGCTAACTTTAACCACTGCGCGGGCACCCGGTGTGAGAGGAAGCTCTTCGCGTGGTTCCATGGCAAATACCACTTCGTAGGTTTGCGACACAGGATCAGGCTGGGTGGAATGCTCTACATAATTAACCGGATACCAACGGTTGCGATTAGTCGCCAGTGTAGCGCTAGCTTGTTTGATACCGCGACCAATATTAGCGGTGAGCAAACGCTCGGGCACGTTGATGTTGAAGTAAATCTTAGATACATCTTGCAGGCGGGCTATGGGAGTACCAGCCGCTACGAAGCTATTATTTTCGACTAATCGTTGGGACACCTTCGCATCGAAAGGCGCATAAAGTTGTGTATAGCTTAAATCCTGTTCTGCATTTTTTAAATCAATCAACGCTAATTCGTAAGAGGTTTTTGCAGAATCCAATGAGCTTTGCGAAACCAGCTTTTGTGCAACAATTTTCTCGATTCTGTCTAGCTCACGTTTTGCTTGTTCAAGGCGCGTTTTTGATTCTTCTACACGGCGTTCAAAGGGCTTGCGGTCGATTGTCGCCAGCAATTTTCCTTTATCTATATCGCTACCCGTCACTAAGTCGGTTTGAATAAGTCTACCTGAAACTTCAAAACTTAAATCTACGGTTTTTACCGCTGAAACAACAGCAGGGAAGGTGAACTCATCAAAGTCAGGTATGTTACTAACAGTGGCAAGCTTTACGTAGCGAGGAGTCGTCTTTATTTGTTGTTCGGCAGGTTCTTCAGAAGAACAGGCAGAGAGAATAGAAACCGAAACAACGCTTAAAAATAAAATGTGAGAAAATCGCATTATGGACATAGGTGTATGTAATCCATTGTCAGGGTAAATAGAAAATAGACGTGTGCATTCAGACCTCAGCGAATATGAGTACCCAAACACAAATTACTTTGGACAAAGTAATGTTGTCGCCAAATCCAAAAGTAAACTAGTGAGTGCATTTTAGTGCGGTCGCATTGAAAAGTAAACTACACGGTGTAAAATGAAGGTATCTTAATACGAGAACAAAGTTATGACGGGCAGCACACGTACGCGAAGTGATGTAAAACGCGAAGCAATTATTCAGGCAGCAACACAGGCGTTTCAAGAATACGGCGTTAATGGTACAAGCATGGATAAGCTAGCTGAATTAGCGAATGTGTCTAAGCGTACGGTGTACAATCACTTCGCCACGAAAGAAGATTTGGTGATGCACCTCATAACCAAGCAGTTTGAAGAAGCAAAGTTAAGTATAACAGTGGAGTACGATTCGTCTCGCGATTTATCTGAACAGCTCTGTGAGCTAATTCTTCAAGATATCGAATTTACCGTAACTGAGTCGCACTTGGATATCGCCAGGGTTGCAATTGGGCATTTTTTCTACGAGCCCGAGAAACTCAAAGACGAAGTGGCGCAGTTAAAGGCGCAAGAAACGGCTCTGCATCGCTGGTTAAAAGCTGCAAAAGCTGACAAGAAAATTGAGTTTGATGACTTAAGTCGGGTTGTCGATGAAATTGACAGTCTTGTAAAAGGGCAGTGTTTTTGGCCGCAGCTTTTTAAGATAAACGACGTATTAAGCGATAGAGATAAGCGAAACATCGCTAAAAACACTGTGGCTCTCATTACAAGCCGTTACGCTGTGGCGTAATGGACTTGCTAGCTAATAAGCTATTGCATGAGTAATGTGATAGCTATTTTATTTCAACACTTACACCCCTCTACGTTTATTTTTTCGTTATTCGTTTTCAATAAGCTCACTATTAATTTCCTGTATTTCTTAATGCATGCCTGAGTAATACATTTCAAATCCCACTTCAAAAGACACCTCGAAAACGGTGAAACAGGCATAAAGACACTGTTTTTGTTTAAATTTTGATCATAAAAACACCGTGTGGACGCAAAATTAAGAAAATTTATAAAGAGTTTTTAAATTTTACTTGTTTGGGGCTCGTCATCTTACAAAATTTTCTATATTATCCTCATCACAAATGACAACTATTATTATTTGCAATTGCAGGCGCAATTGGAAGCGACAACAAATGCTCAGCAAATAATAAGATTTACATAGTTGTAAAAAGAACACACAACACTTTGAAGAACACTTGGAGAGCAATTGTGAAATTTAGACTTACGAGTATTGCTACTGCGATAGTTTTGAGCCCTGCTGCGTTTGCTGCTGATATGGAAGATATTGAGAGACTAACGGTTGAAGGTAAATACCTTTCAGTAAATCAGTCAAATTCAATTAAAAGCCCAACGCCAATCATAGATGTGCCGCAAAGCTTGTCGATAATGACGGCTGAAGAAATTACAGCTCGTGGTATTACCAGCGTTGGTCAAATTATCGATTACACGCCAGGTGTTAATACCTCTCAAGGTGAAGGTCACCGCGATTCTGTGGTATTTCGCGGTGTGCGCTCGACTGCTGATTTCTACCTAGATGGCAACCGCGACGACGTTCAGTACTATCGCGCGCTTTATAACGTTGAACAAGTTGAAATTCTTCGCGGACCAAATGCCTTATTATTTGGACGCGGTGGTACTGGCGGTATCTTAAACCGTGTATCTAAAAAGGCCAAAACTGGCGAGAAGTTTGTAAATTACAACGTATCTGCTAATACGTTTGGCGCATATAATCTTCAGCTAGACACTAACGTTGATACAGGCGACAAGTCTGCGCTTCGCATTAATGCTATGTACGAAAGTCTGGATAACCATCGCGACTTTTTCTATGGCGATCGCTATGGCTTCAACCCTACGGCTCGCTTTGAAGTAAGCGACGACACCATTGTAGACCTTTCTTATGAATACATTGATCATGAACGTTTTATTGACCGTGGCGTGCCAACGGCCAATGGTGAGCCAGTAGAAGCGTTTGAAGATATTGTATTCGGCGACCCAGAGAACAACTATCAAACACTAGGTGCCGATGTATTCCGTGCTAATGTTGAACATACCTTTTCTGATAACCTCAAAGGAAACTTTAACGCGTTTTATGGCGATTATGACAAGGTTTATGCAAACTTTTATGCTGCTGGTTACGACGGGGATGCCAATCAAGTAACGTTGGACGGCTATGTAGATAACACCCAGCGTGAAAATTTGATTTTATCTTCAAACTTAGTCGGTGAATTCACAACAGGTCGCATTGAACACACGGTAATCTTTGGCGGTGAGGTTATTAATACCAAATCGAATCAAGACCGCTTCAACCCAGTATTTGATTCTACTGGTGGTGACAAAGAGTCGTTCACTATATCTCGTCCACTTAGTTTCAACGGCCTAACTGGCATTAACGCAGACGGTAATACAGTAACGGCGACGTTTTCTGACATCAACGATGACACCCGCGTAGATCTCGATGTTTACTCTTTCTATGTTCAAGACGAAATAGCACTTTCAGAAAACTTCGACCTAGTGCTAGGTGCGCGCTTTGATAGCTTCGATATTGAAGTGTTTAACGTTGTTGCGGCAGAAACGCGCAGCAGAAAGGATGAAGAAGTATCGCCACGTGCGGGACTTGTCTATAAGCCACAAGAAAACATTTCAATCTACGCAAGCTACAGCGAGTCATTCTTACCGCGCAGTGGCGAGCAATACGCTAATATCAATGGTGACGCTGACGCACTAGACCCAGATACCTTTACTAACCAAGAAATCGGTATTAAGTGGGATTTCAACGACACTATGAGCTTTACCGCGGCTATCTTTGAAAATGAGCAAACGTCACTTGATAACGACCCGAATGATGTTGAACGCTTTATAGAAGTAGATTCAGATATTTCAGGTTTTGAAATCCAACTCCAGGGATATATCACTGACAAGTGGCATATTACTGCGAACTACAGCAACCTAGATGGCGAAAATGCCAGTGGTGTTGCGCTTCGAGAGCTTCCTGAAAATACCATGTCGGTATGGACAACCTACGAAGTTAATGACGTATTTGGTTTTGGTATTGGTGCAACATATCAAGACGAAAGTTTTGTTGTAACAGGTGAAGACTCACCTGTACTACCCAGCTATACTCGCGTTGATGCATCAGCATATTACACGCTTAGCGACAAGACGCGTCTTCAGTTAAACGTGGAAAACTTAACCGATACGCTCTACTTCCCTAATGCGCATTCTACGCATCAGGCGACCGTAGGTGCGCCAATTAATGCTCGCCTATCGTTAATTGGTTCTTTCTAAGTAAAGCGCCAACAATTGATATATTGATAGATAGCCATTCGTGTATGCGAATGGCTTTCTTAATTTTGGGGTATTGCATCGATAATGAGCTTAAAAAACTTGCAGTGATGGTTGATTGTCCCTCACGCTATGCAAGTCAGCAAGTCAGCAAGTCAGCAAGTCAGCAAGTCAGCAAGTCAGCAA
>NZ_BLIJ01000026.1:0-30595 GCF_009811475.1 Alteromonas sp. KUL150 | reverse complement strand
GTTACCTATTGTACTGGCAAAGTTAACCTTGTTTGGCAAAGTCGATAAGTGTCTGTCCATCCATGCGGTAGCCTAGCCACTCACTTTTGGGTTTCGCGCCAAGCGACTCATAGAAATCAATTGCAGGCTTGTTCCAATCTAAAACGCTCCACTCAAATCGACCGCAATCGTTTTCCACTGCCGTTTTGGCTAAATGCTGAAGTAGTGCTTTGCCAGCGCCGAGGCCGCGAGAGGCAGGCGATACGTACAAGTCTTCAAGATAGAGTCCATTTCGCCCTTGCCATGTAGAGTAGTTAAAGAAATAAACGGCGAAGCCAATAGGGGCATCATTGTTTTCACAAATTACACAGTGAGCAGTGGCTCCTTCTCCAAATAACGTCTTTAACAGCGCCGCTTCGGAGGCTTCAACTTCGTGCTCGGCTTTTTCATAAATGGCGAGTTCCAGAATAAACTGGCGAATTTGCGATATGTCGCTGGGCATTGCGGGTCTTATAGAAATTGAATCGCTCATTGTTTTTTTCCTTTCAATGCATGAAAAAATGAGCCTTTAGAGGCTCATTTTTACGTAACAGTACTCGTTTATATCATCAGCCAAAAAGGCTAGTCAATTGAACTACTTGGCTGAGGAGGGGCGGAGACAGTATTGTCGCTGCCATCAGACTTCTTCTTACGCACAATTTTGCTTTTAATAAACGTATATGGAATATGTAAATCTAGCAGAATCAGGTATAAGCAAGGCACCAAAATTAGCGTAACCAATGTGGCATACAGAACAGCAAAACCCAATGCCGCAGCCATAGGAACAACAAACGCGGCCTGCAAGCTGGTCTCAAACATGATTGGCAATACCCCAACGAACGTGGTGATAGAGGTAAGGGTAATCGCTCTAAAACGGGCGGTACCAGCCTCTGTAACCGCTTCTCTTACGCTGTAGCCTTGCGCACGACGCTGATTCACAAAGTCCGTCATTACTAGCGAGTCATTGATTACAACCCCTGCTGCGGCAATCAGGCCGAAGTTAGACATCATAGACAGGTCTAAGCCGAGTACAAAGTGACCGAAAACTGCACCAGTAAAGCTAAAGGGTATCACTGACATGATAATAAGCGGCTGGCCATAACTTTTTAACGGCACCGCTAATAATATATATACCATGATCATGGCAGCTAAGAAAAACAGTATCTGCTCATTTTGCTGCGCTTGCTGCTCTTCAATATCGCCGCCAAGCTCTGTCATTACCGATGGAAATAACTCCTTAAGCTGAGGAAGAAGTTTGTCCTTAATTTCTTCAACTATTTCATTAGGCTCAACTTTCTCTTCATCGATGTTGCCCCAAATATAAACGCTGCGGTATCCGCCCTCGCGACGAATATAACTAATCCCAGGTTTTTCCTCTAATGCTACTACGTCGCCTAGCATAACCTCTTGTCCGCCTGGCGTGGTGATCAATGAGTACTTCAAGTCAGCGAAGCGCTCACGGGTTAATTCTGGATAGCGAACCATGACTCTCACTTCTTCGCCATTTCGAATAACGCGCTGTGCTTCACCGCCATAAAACCCAGCACCTACTTGTGATGCAATATTAGAAAGGGTGAGGCCTAAATCATAAGCAACAGGAAGTAGCGTCATCTGTACTTCTTTACTTGGGGGGTCGATAGTAGAACTTACGTCAAACAACCCGTCTTGCTGTTGCAGCATTTCGATGAACTTCAGACCCGCCGCATTTAATGTGTCGATATCTGGACCAAACAGCAAATAACCAAACTCTCCGTCATCGCCGTCACCGTTTACATCGTCAACGACGGTAAACGACTTCATGCCGCTAATTTCAGGAATAGCTTCGCGCCAGCGACGGGCAAGCTCGAAAGTATCGATGGGACGATCTTCTTCGTTTACCAGAGGGGCTAAAATTCGACCTTCGGTTCTATCTTCATTAAAGGCGAGTCTATCTCTGATCATACCTTGACCAAACTCATCAATAATTTGCTCTTCAACATCTAAAATAGTTTGCTCTACGATTTTCAGTGCATTGATGGTGGCTAAATCAGACACGTTCTCATTCATTTCTATTTTTACGCTAGGAAAATCATGAGGTACTTTGGGGTTTGGAACCATGCGAACGTAATTAGCAGCAATGAGCCCCATGCTTAGCATTAACATTGCGATAAACATCATCAATACTGCCCAGCGCCATTCAATGGCTTTGACAACGGTGCGCTTATAAGGGCCATTTACAAATGCAAAGAAACCTCGATTAAAGCGGGCTCGCCAACTATCTTGTTTAACGGGCGAAAACTTCGTGTGGGCAAGGTGGGCGGGTAAAATGAGCTTTGATTCTATTAAACTAAACGCCAAGCAAAGAATAACAACTACGGCAATGTTATAGAAAAATGCGCCTTCTGGACCACTGCTTAACGTAAACGGAGCAAATACAGCGATTGTCGTTAAAACACCGAAGGTTGCGGGTGTTGCCACGCGTTTCGCGCCTCTGACAACATTGTCGATGCCACCACCTTTACTCTCAATTTCAGTATAGGCACTTTCCCCAATAACAATGGCGTCATCAACCACAATACCCAGTACCATGATGAAGGCAAACAGCGACAAAATATTAATACTTACGCCGAATATAGGCATTAACATCATTGCGCCAAGAAAGCACACTGGCAGACCGACCATCACCCACACAGCCAATCTAAAGCGAAGGAATAGGGTAAGCATAAGCGCTACAAGAATAGAGCCTTGAACGAGGTTTGATAACATCATGTCCAAACGTGCGTTAAGGTAGTAGGTCATATCCACTAAAACTTCTAAACTGACGCCCTGAGGGAGGGTTTCGTTCTTCTGTTCAATATAGGTTTTAACCGTTTCTGCAACGGGAATGGTGTTTTGGGTTTTTGTTGCTTTAACGGCGATGTAAATGGCGTTCATGCCGTTGTATTTAAAGTAGCGTTCACCCTCAACGAAGCCGTCGTTAATATAAGCAACATCACCTAGCGTGACCTTAGCGCCGCCTGCGCCAATCTTAATGGGAATTTGTTTAAATTCATCGCCGCTGTAATACTGGTTCTCAACTCGCACCGATACAATACCAGCATTGGTTCTAAGCTGACCTGCAGAAATATTGGCTGAATAGCTATTAATAGCCTGAGTAATATCGCCAATAGTTAACCCATATTTTCTGAGCGTATCGGGTTTAATTTCAATGGCAATTTCATCATCGGGCGTATTGGCTTCAACTAAGGAAATCGAACCTAGCTGTAATAGCTCATCTTCAACTTCTTTAGCCAGCACCTTCAGTTCAGACAGCGGTAAATCACCTACAATAGGCATTTCGATAACTTGCTGTTGAAACTCAACTTGCGACACGTTCACAGGTTCCATTCCGGCTGGGAAGGTGGCAATGCTGTCCACGCGCAGTTTTACCTTGTCGAGTACATCGGTAAGTTCAGCTTTAGTATCAATTTCTAACGTGACCGCACCGCCACCGCGAAATGCTCTTGATACGATGCGTTTAATTTCGGTAATATCCTTAACTGCTTCCTCAACCTTGATGAAAATACTTTCTTCAATTTCTTGAGGAGAGGCGCCAGGATAGTTTGCCTCAACGGTGATATAGTTAATTTCGATGTTGGGAAACATCTGGCGCTGGATAGTAAAGTAGCTAGCTATCCCCATCACAATGATGAAGAACATAAGTAAGTTGGCGGCGACGGAGTTTCTCGCGAACCAGGCTATAATACCGCTTTGCGTGTTGTTATGATTTTCCATGACAGCTCCTTAGTTTGCGTTAGCCGTCACAAGTTCATTAGTCGTTTTGATCACCCTAACCGGCATTCCGTTTTGTGGATATTCGGGTAAACTCATCACTACTTTTTTCGCGTTAAAATCACCTTGAATCAGAAAGTCGCCGTTCTCTTCCCGAACAACCTTTACTTTGTGTGATTTAAGTCTGTCTTCATCATCAAGCGTCCAAATCAAGCGATTGGTGATAAGTTCTTGGGGTATGCGATATACATCACTAAGCGTTTTGCCTTCAAAAGCAATAGTGCTATATGAGCCAAATTTTATGATGGGTTTTGACGTGTTTATTGCGTATGGATCTTCAATGCGTGCAACGAAATAACTCATACGGGTTGTGTTGTCTACCACGCCCGTATCTCGGTGGATAGTGCCCTTAACAGTAGCGCCCTCGATATCGTCTACTTCAATAGCAATTTCGCTGCCTATAGTATTATCAGCTAAGAATACGCGATCGAAGCCAGCTATTGGGAAAGTGACCTCGGCATACTCGATATTGTTTATAACCGCGACGGGAGTGCCTTGGGTCACGTAGTCGCCGGTACTGATATTTCTACTGACCACTAACGCATCGTACGGGGCTTTGACCTTACAATTTTCAAGGTCGCGTCTTGCTATTTTAAGTTGTGCTTCTGCAGATTTAAGCGCTGCCTTTGCGCTCATAACTTGAGGTTTGCGAAGGTAAAGGTCAGTAACCCGCGCATTGGGCATCGTTTTCGCTTCCTTTGCTGCTACATCGGCTTGCGCTTGCTCTTGAATTAGCTGAGCCTGCGCACTGGCTAAGTTAGCTTCGGCCATCAAGAGGGCTGCTTCATAGGCATCTGCTTCTATTTCAAAAAGTGTTTCACCGCGTCTCACCAATCCGCCGCTAACGAATTTGGGGTTCCATCGCTGAACTTCACCCGAAACTTGCGCTGCAAGATTAGTCGTCTCAAGAGGCATTATCTCTCCATAGGAGGTGAGCTGAATCCGCACATCCTCTGGCGATAAAGCTTCAATTGTTACAGTGGGGCGAGTATCTACTTCTTCCGTTATCGCAGAGTCAGACGCTGAGGCCTCAATTCCTTTCATACCCATATAGCCAACCAGTAAAACACCAATAGGCAATGCAACCTTCATCCATTTCATAGCTAAATCTACTTTTAGAGCGAATACTTCATATAGTGTATCGCTAAAGTGTTTCAGGAATACAGCGCAAATGTAACTAAACGTGAGTCAATTTAGTGTAAAGATGAAAAGATCGTGCGTTAAAACGAAGTGCGTTGCTCCGAATGGGTAGGGGAGTTGAGGGTAGAAATGGCACAAACTTGGTCTCTGCCGTTATCTTTAGCGTGGTATAACGCTTTGTCAGCACATCGTATAGCGCTAGAAATATCGATATCCGGCGTCACTTCACTTACGCCAAAGCTGCTCGTTACGCGAAATTCATGACCGTTAATATAAAGCGGTGCTTGATTCAATGTTTCTCTTATTTGCTCAAGCGCCTCCACAGCACCTGCCTCATCAGTATCATTAAAGATAAACATAAACTCTTCACCGCCCCACCGCGCCAATATATCTTGCCTGCGTAGGCGAGTAGTAAATACTTTAGATATCTGCACCAGTACTTCGTCACCTTGTTCGTGACCTAACGTGTCGTTAATGCTTTTAAAGCGGTCGATATCGGCGATGGCAATTGAGAACTTGCTCTTATTACGCACAATTCTGGCAAATTCTCGCTCAAGGCACTGCTGTGCACCGCGCCTGTTCAATAACTGAGTAAGATGGTCGTGTTTTGCCTGGCGTTCAAATTGTTCGCTTAAATACAGTGCAGTATCGTAACTTTTTTGGCGGCTATACTCGTAAAACGCAGATAAAAAGGAGACTGTCATAAACGAATAGAGCAGCCTTGTTTTAAATGCGTAGGTATATTGTGTGACCAGTATAGCTTCATCGAATCCGAACATGACGATTGCGCTCACTACGGTGAACGCGATAAGTGAAAATAATCCGCGAATAAACCCAGCAAAAAACATGGTGACAGGTGGAACTAAATATATCCACAAAGGCCCTGTGTTATCTTTACCGCCCGTTATGAGTAGCAATAACGTGAGCACCATCAGGCAGAGGATTAATAAGGTTATGGAGGCCGTGCGCGCGAGAGGCCTTGCAATACGTACCTGCAACCGCTGAGATATGGCGAAGACAACGCTGGCGGTGAAAAGAGTTGTTGAAAGGGAATACTCTGCCGCAAAGAACGCTCGACACCCTAGAATAAAGGTAATAGACATCCCCACAGCTGCGAACAAGTTGACAACCATGATCCGTCTATTGGTTTCGTCTTTGTAGTGACGACTTACACCGCTAAATACATATTGCTTTAAAGCACTAAGCATAATTGTAAAATTCTAAAGGTTCCGTTCAACGTGTTGAGCCAACTGAGCAACCGTGTTTCTCATGGCTTTAATACTTGATGAAAATCCGTCGCTGTCTAATGACGCCTTAAATTTAAAGGGGTGAATAGAAGTGCCGTCCGTTGTGCTACTGATCGTATATTGTCCTGACAACACAACCTCGCCCTCATAGGTACTAATAAAATCGCCGATATGCAAAGATACGTGCGTTGACTCTTCCTTGGAATACTGGTCCCCGCGATTCAGTGAAATGTGTTTATCGGCCAGTGCGCTTGAAAGCACTTTTGTCAACCCTTCTTCGACAGGCTCAGCCCACAAATGACTAGTTGAAATGTGAAGATTAGTGTCACTTGTTTGATACACCAACCCCCTGTGCTTCAAATAGTCAGGGAGGGTTATTTTATCTAAAACAATGATTTGTTTGGCAGCGCTTTGCTTTAAAGCCATGCTATCGGTTGAATGAAGTAAGTAATAATTAAGTGAAGCCGGCGCCGACGTACATCCCTGTATTAACAGAAATGAAACTACTAATATACTGACTTGCGACGCTTTATTTCTTAAAAATGCCAAGCCCGATATAAACTGCATTATCATTTGTTTTGAATCCTTCATCCTTGATGGGCGGATGTAATCGTAATAATTTACACTGTTCTTACAAACGTTCACATTAGACTATAGCGCAATCAAATATAGGCATGTTGTGAATGTTAGTAGTTTTGTGTGTTTTTTAAACACTTTTCATGCCAGATAATTTTTAAAAATTTCCAAACTTTATAAAACGAGCATCACTAATTTTTAGCTTTAGGCTGAACGTCTGCTTCGCTTTCCTGTGAAAAAATCAAGCTACTAGGCGATTGATTGAGTTTTAATAAAAGTGGCTGCATATTTCTCATTGTTTCTTGAAGTGCATCCACTGTCTCTTTAATCTCTGATTGATTGAAGCCACCTTCACTGTAGTTTTTGAGCAGTCCATCGAGGCTAACAAGAACTTGGTTGAGGTTACTGTTGAGTGCTTTGGCATCAATGTCAGCGATGAGAACATCGAAATCATCACTTGCTGTCTCTACAGACTCGGCAGCAAGGCGCATGTCTTCAACCGCAAGCTGCACATTTTCCACCATCTCTTTAAGTGGAAGCTGGTTTATTTTGTCGAGTATTGCGTCGGCTTTTTGCGTTAGCTGTGTGAATTCATTGCTCACAGTGGGGATAACTTCATAGCCGTTAATAACGTCAATTTTGCCACTGCTACCTGCATCTGGTACGTGCTGCAAATCCACATATAGGCCGCCGGTGAGGATATTGCCCATACGCAATGAGGCCCGAAGATCTCTATTGAGCCAATTTCTGATGGTTTGCTTGATGGCGCTGAGTCCTTCTTCCGTATCGGGCTGTCGTGCTTTTCCAGGGTAAATATTGATAAGAACAGGTATTGGGTAGTCCCGTTCAAGGATGTTTCCTTCAACTGCAGGGAAAGAATTTATTGCTGTGACGTTGCCAATTTCAATGCCACGGTATTCAACGGGGGCGCCAACCGTTAGGCCCCGAACGCTTTCGTCGATAAGCAACAAGTACTCTGCCGCCACTTTGTAGCGTGCGTCAGAGGCCGAGGCACTGTCTCCATAAATCGTAAAGAACGCGTTATCAAGTACTTGCTCGCCTTTTGGTACGCCTTCTGGAATGCCGAAAGTGATGCCGTTGGCCAGAAGTGTTTCTAAACTGCCGGTTTCAACGCTAACACCGTTTGATTCAAGTAATAGTTTAACGCCGCTGACGTCCCAAAAACGGGTCGTGTTGGTAATTAGCTTATGATATGGCGCTTCAATAAAGGCATCGTAATACACCACTCGCTCTTCGATATTGAAAGTGGCGTCTTCAAATTCACCTACTTTGAAACCCTTATAGATAATAGGGTCGCCGGGCTTATAAGCGAACTCATCGTCGCTTTTTAGCATAACATGGAGACCGGGCGTCCCTGGTGGGGTAACAGGGGGGCGCTCAAGCGCTTTGAAGTTTAGTTGCTCTTTGCCCTTGTCGTTTGCCGACATGGCTATGTAACTACCTGATAACAGGGTGTTGAGCCCTGATACCTCTGAAAAACTAATACGGGGGGCAACAACCCAAAACTTTGCATGTTCGTTGAGAAGATGAGCTGCACTCGCATCAATTCTGGCCGTAACGAGCACACCATCTAAATCGGGCTTCAAGGTTATTTTTTTGACCTGACCAACGTCTAAATCTCTTACTTTAATTGGAGTCTTATTAATCTCAATACCGGCAGCAGAGTGGAGCTCAATCGTAATAAGTGGGCCCTGATTCTTCCACTGGTAATACACCATCCAGCCGCCAATAATGATCACCAAAATAGGAATAATCCAAATGCGAGAGACTGATGAAGTTGGTTTCACCTTTGCTTCGTTTATATTCGGATCGTTTGCGGTCATGATAATTGCTTCCACTGCTGCCAAATTAGCCTAGAATCGAACGTCATCGCGGCTATCATTGTTACAAATACTACGGCACAAAAGGCGAGAGCCGCTTGGCCTGGATAAATTGACATGGTGTTGCCCATTTGAATGAGGGATACCAGTACTGCCACAACAAAAACGTCTATCATCGACCAGCGACCTATAGCTTCGGTTATGCGGTAATAACGTATACGTAATTGTTTCGATGTGGTTTTCTCGCGCTGCACGGAAAAGTTAAGCCAGGCAAGAATAATAATCTTTGCCACAGGCACAATGACACTAGCAACGAGAATAATAATGGCTACGGGATACGAACCCGATTCCCAAAGCGAGATGACCCCACCGATAATTGTATTAGGTGTTTCCTCTCCAAAAAATTCAGTATACATAATTGGAAGTAGGTTGGCAGGGATATATAAAATGCAGGCGGTGAGCAATAGGGCCCACGTGCGCTGAATACTCGCTTTCGCCTGCGCTTCGCACAAGGGTTTGGGTTGTGGTGGCACACCTTGTGACAACCACATTGCATAGCGGGTGGCATCAAACTGAGATATACAGAGTGCAGTAAAAGCAGAAAAACCGATGAAGGCATAGAATGAAAGCCCAATGGACACATCGGCAAGCTCAGTAATTTTGATAAGACTAACTAATGTACCGACTAGAAATATTTCAGCCATGCTCCAAGGTAATAGCGCTTTTACTAGCTGTAGCAACCTAGGTAAATAAAACGGCCGGCGATTTTGAATTTGAGCCAAAGATAGTAGAAGCATTCCAACTAACACCATACCCGGTAACAAAAGGGTGGCTAAGCTAGTGATAATAGCAAGCGATAGGTAATCGTTTTCAACAAGTACGGTAATGCCGGTCGGTAAGTCAATACTGTGCTTTTGCCCGCTAGCTTTAAACGTTAGAAAATTAAACGGCAGTGATAACAGTAAAAAAATGAGAGCGCTGGTGGTATAGGCTAGCAACTTTTCGCTTGCGCCATTTCGATAAGATAATAGCGTATGATTGCATACCGGGCACACCGCCCGTTGCCTATGTGCCAGCAAAGGTATGTGCACTTGAGTATGGCATTGCTCACAAACTATAGATAATGTATTAGATTCAGCCATAAGGTTTTTGCAAACTGCTTCAGCATGCTAACAAGCAGTCTAGAGATATAACCCGTTGATTTTTGGAATCAACAGAATAACGCATTGCGAGCATGTCGGGAAGTAAAGCCAGTCGTGTTTAGAAGTATAACAATAACAATTGACGATTAAATGATGAAAATGAAAAGCGAAATTCGTAGTGTGTTTGAAAAAGTAAACAAACAAGGAAACCGTTTGTTTCTGAAACGGCGTATAGGCTTTTTACGCTTTTGGCTAAGCATCACTTTTGCCCAGCGTTGTTACTTTTTAGCAACCAGCATGCTTCTGTTACAGCTGTTTTTTAGTATCGAAAGTAGGCTGTTCGAAGTGGTTATGTTTGGTTTTGCGCTTGCAGGTATTGTTAGCGAGACGTGGCCAAGGTTCATGGTGCTTTGGAACAGCCTACCTGGAAAAGCAGTGATCCTGTTTATTTATGCCATTATCGCTAATTTTGCGCTCGCTTCTGCTAGCGGACTGGTCAATAGTATAACCGGTGTTTCTGCAAGCGCGCTACCCTACAGCCATAATTTTGCGCTTATACTCATGGTGCCAAGCTGGTTTTTTGTTACGACATTAATGGCATTAGTTGGCGGAATGCTCGTCATTTTTGTTTATTTGTTTTTCTTATTACTGCTAAAACCTTTTGGTGTACAAAGGCTATGGCACAAATCCGGCTATCGTTTTGTTTTATCTACCGCCGTAGCGCGCTTTGTTTGGACGCTAGGCGTGGCACTGCAACTTGGCGTTGTAGCAGGGCATGTGGGATTACTCTCTGAATTCAATAGTGAAAGCGCCAACCCTCTCATTACCGTTGAGGATACGACTAAACAGCAGCTTGAAAGTAATGAAACACAGTTAATAGAAAAACAGACAGAAGAAGTCTCTGAATTAGAAAAAGACTTAACGACACTGTTAAATGATGCAAAAGAAAAAAGCATTAACTACCAAAAAACACAGCGCCAAGCGCTAGCCAGCTTTATCTATGAATTTGAGGCAGATTCTCGTTCTCGTTGTGCTCATCCGGAAGGGACTCGGGTGATTGAGCTCAACGACTATGAGATTTTGCAAATAGCGAAACTTTCCGAGACTGAAGACGGCTACGTCTATTCGGTAGAGCCATGCCGTTCAGCCGCCATTGGGGTAAGTGTTACTCCGTGACATAGAGCATTTCATCGCGAAGCTGTTTAGTATAAAAAAGCCTGCTTACAATTGCATGTCAGCAGGCTTTTATATTCACGAGATCGTATTAGCTTAACGTTTTAGACTGACTTAGAAGCTAGCGTTACCCGGTGTACGTGGGAATGGGATCACGTCACGTACGTTTTGCATGCCGGTGACGTAGGCCACAAGGCGCTCGAAACCGAGACCGAAACCTGAGTGAGGTACAGTGCCGTAGCGGCGAAGGTCGCGATACCACGCATAGTCTTCTTTCGAGAGGCCCATTTCGTCAAGGCGCGCATCGAAAACGTCTAAACGCTCTTCACGCTGCGAACCACCGATGATCTCACCGATACCAGGCGCCAGTACATCCATTGCTGCAACGGTTTTGCCGTCGTCGTTAATGCGCATATAGAATGCTTTAATGTCTTTCGGGTAGTTTTGCATAATAATCGGCGCACCAACATGCTCTTCAGCAAGGTAACGCTCATGCTCAGAAGACAAATCAATGCCCCATTCAACAGGGAATTCGAATTCTTTTCCGCAGTTTTGCAGTATTTCGATGGCGTCAGTGTAGTCCATGCGAACGAAGTCAGAGCTTACTAGTTTCTCTAAACGCTCAATGGCATCTTTCTTAATACGCTGAGCAAAGAACGCCATGTCATCAGGCAGCTCTTCAAGTACGGCTTTACACACATATTTCAGCATGTCTTCAGCTAACTGCGCTACGTCTTTAAGTTCAGCAAACGCCACTTCAGGTTCAATCATCCAAAACTCTGCAAGGTGACGAGAGGTGTTTGAGTTCTCCGCTCGGAACGTAGGACCGAAGGTATACACCTTAGACATGGCAGTACAGTAGGTTTCAACATTAAGCTGACCTGATACCGTTAGGTAGGTTTCTTTACCGAAGAAATCTTCTGAGTAATCGACGTTGCCTTTGTCGTCGCGAGGAAGGTTCATCATATCAAGTGTTGATACGCGGAACATTTCACCAGCACCTTCTGTATCGCTAGCTGTCAAAATTGGCGTAGAGATCCAGTAGTAGCCCTTTTCGTGGAAAAAGCGGTGAATTGCCTGAGACAAGCAGTTACGTACGCGGGTTACCGCACCGATAACGTTAGTGCGGGGACGCAGGTGAGCATACTCGCGAAGATATTCAATGCTGTGGCGTTTTGCGGCCATAGGGTAGGTGTCAGGGTTTTCAACCAAACCGACAATTTCCACCTCAGTGGCTTCAATTTCTAATGCTTGCCCTTGACCTTGCGACTCTTTCACTGTTCCGGTTACCGACAATGAACAACCAGCAGTAAGGCGCTGGATATCGGCATAATTTGACAGAGAATTTAGCGCAATAACTTGTACAGGATCAAAGCAACTACCGTCGTGTAGTGCAATAAAAGACAACCCCGCTTTAGAGTCGCGGCGTGTTCTTACCCAACCCTTTACGGTTACCGATTCGCCAACGGCGTACTTACCTTTAAGTACGTCAACTACGGGCGCATGCGTCATGTTAATTTCTCCGTCTTACTGATTTTATGCAGTTTCTTGTGGCTGGGTTATGCCCAACAACCAAGTGCATCTAATCATTTACCGTTAAAAGATTAGATACATATTAAATTGTGTTTTAGTCAATGTTTTGGATTGTGATGCCGATAAATACTTACAATCTGTAACGCTTTTAATCTGTTCAAAAACGTTGGCGAATTTTGAACATTCTCTAGCGATGCAAAATACTTTCGCGAAAAACCTGCCGAAAGTTGAATAGCTTACCGAACGCAACATGCTTTTTATCGACCGCAATTTGCTAAGGTGATATAAAAATAAGCAATGAATTACAATCCAATAGCACGCTAGTATACCCAACATAAAGCGGGATGCCAGAGAACAGAGTGACAAATGGGAAATAAAAATGATTCAAGCACGTCAGTGCCCCAGCAAGCACAAGAGCCGAGCGCCTCTCAACAGGATATTAATCGTTCTGATGATGCGGAAAATGAAAGAAGTAAAATGACTTACGAGCAACTTGCTGAACGTCGTTCTACGCCTCGTTCTCAAACGCCATTTTATAAGGTCATGGTAGGGCTGAATATAGTTGGTTGGGTGGGCATGGTTGTCGTACTGGTACTGTTTCATTATGCCCGACCTGACTTTATTAGCGGCGTACAGCAATACTGGGGCATCAAAGGGGATACAACCTGGTCTGAAAGTCATCTTTCTGCAATGACCATCATGCTTCAGGTGTGTTTGATCGTTACCCTGGTAAGTATCATTATGCGTGCAAGAAGAAACCGTCGTCGCTCGGATAGTTTTGGGATTAATCTTTTCATCTTGCTTGCCATTGCCGGTATCAGCTTAATTACGCTTGCTACAACGTTAGGCCTTTAACGTTCAAAATACGTTAAAGCTGTCTGACAATATAAACAAAAGCGGCTTGACCCAAGAGAGTCAAGCCGCCATCTAAAGCTAAACCATTGCTAACTGCTTGAACAGCCCTAAAAATTAAATAAACGCAGCCTGTATAAGCCAGTATGTATAGGCTGCATAAGCCAGCACAAATGCGCCACCTTCTAAGCGGTTTAAGCGTCCTTGGCGTTTAATGCCGATACAGAAAATAAACAGAGCAACAGAAGAAGCAAACATCACCATGGCGTCGCGATACAAGAAGTCTGATGCTACTGCCATGGGCTGAATTGTTCCTGCAATACCAACCACCGCTAATGTATTAAACATGTTTGAGCCAATCACGTTACCTATGGCAAGGTCGTGTTCACCCTTTTTAACCGCCATTAATGATGAAGCCAATTCAGGTAATGATGTGCCGATAGCAATGATAGTAAGGCCTATTATCGTATCGCTCACACCAAAGAAAGTCGCTATCTCTACCGCCCCCCAAACCAGCATACGAGAGCTTGCAACCAGCAAGAGTAGTCCAGCGATTAACCACATTACGTGTGTCTTAACCGTGCCTTCGTTACTATTGATTTCTTCATCGTATTCATCGGCCAGGGCGTCTTTGTCGCCCTTCATGCCGTGATAAATACTCCATGAAATCAGTAAGATGAATAACCCTAGCAATGAAAACGCATCGTCTTTAGAAACGTTTAGATCCCATATTTGCCATACTGCAAAAAATGTAATGCCTAATAATACAGGCAGTTCTTTTTTGATGATCTCAGATTTTACTGCAATAGGGCTGATGAGCGCGGTTAAGCCTAGGATCAGTAGAATGTTAGCTGTGTTAGAGCCATAGGCGTTACCCAACGCAATGCCAGAGTTTCCCTGAATGGCGGCAAAAATTGAAACAATAATTTCAGGGGCAGACGTGCCAAACCCAATAATCAGCATGCCAATAAGAAGAGGCGATAAACCAAAATGGTTGGCGACAGATGCTGCTCCACCTACGAACTTCCCTGCGCTCCAAAGTAAAACCGGTAACCCGATTAAAATAGCCAAGCTGGCTAATAGCATATGTACTCCTTAAACCATTTGTGTCTTTTTGCCCACTTCTATGTATAGGCAAAATTAATAAATAAAAGCTGTTTCGATAGATTTATTAGACATAAGTTTTTGTTGTCTTAACGATGAAAAAAAGCCGTGCTAATTCTGCTTTGAAAAAAATAAGTTGAGCGTAAACTCAGCGCCACTTTCACTGTGTTTGTTATTTAAGCAAACGCTACGCTAATTGTAACCATCCACACATTTTTTAGAAGCGATATACATGCACAATACCTTGATTGTTACTGATGATGTTACTCCTTTTCGTAACACCGCTTTAACCGTGCTTACTTTTCAGGATTACCTTGCTGAATTCCCTAAACTGAACGAGCCCAAGACGCGGGTCATTAACATCTGCGATACCACACGCTATTTGAGTGAGGGCTACTATTGTTCATTGTTGGCCCAGGCACGTAACCACTCTGTATTGCCTTCAGTAAACACCATCAACGATTTACGTATGGCGGAAGAGAAAAGTATCGATCGCATTGTTTTTTCGTTGTCGGTACCGCAAGACAATACTGAGTTAACTGATGAACCTATATTAGTACTTTTTGGCGAAGTGAAAGATCAGCGTTTTAAGCGTTTGGCACGCCAGGCGTTTGAAAAATATCCGTATCCCGCTTTGTTCTTAAGTCCAACGGTTACTGATACCAAAATGTCGCCCAAGAACAGTGGGAAGGTTCAAATAGAAGGCTTTGCCAGTGTCCAAGCGAAAGCGTTTAAAGATTTAGATGCCAAGCAACAGGCTCGTTTTATTGAGCAGCTCGAAGCACATACAAAAATTCAATGGAAAGCAGGTAAAACCAGCAAGAGAACGCGCTGGGACATGGCGATTTTGGTTAATCCAGAAGAAAGCACGCCGCCCAGTGATGAACGTGCTATTAAAAATTTCGTGAAAGCGGCTGAAAAAGTGGGGTTTCGCGCTGATGTAGTAAGTCGCCTGTCGCAAGAAGAGCTTGGACACTATGACGCCCTGTTTATTCGTGAAACGACAGCAATTGACCATCACACCTATCGTTTAGCGCGAGCCGCTGAAAGAGAAGGAATTGTGGTGATGGACGACACGCAGTCAATTCTGCGCTGTTGTAACAAGGTGTACTTGCAGGATGCATTTGCGTATCAAAAAGTACCAGCGCCGAAAGCGACCTTCGTATCGAGCGCCACGGATGAAGTGTGCGATAAATTAATAGCTGACTTTGGATTACCGCTGGTATTAAAACTGCCGGAAAGCTCGTTTTCCCGTGGTGTACACAAAGCTGAAAATAAAGATGCGTTGAAAGTACGTTTAGAACAAATGTTGGCAGAGTCTGCGCTTGTTTTAGTTCAGGAATATATTTTCACTGAGTTCGACTGGCGAATTGGTGTGCTAGGTGGCAAACCTATTTACGCTTGCCAGTATTTTATGGTGCGCAACCACTGGCAAATCTATAACCACCAGGGCGATCGATTCTCTTCGGGTGGATTTGCCACAATGCCTACGTTTGAAGTGCCCAAGCCAGTACTTCAAGCTGCTATTAAAGCCGCCAAAGCAGTAGGCGATGGTCTTTACGGCGTAGATATAAAACAGACCGGCAACGCCGTTTATGTGATTGAAGTGAACGACAATCCAAGTATCGATTCGGGTGTCGAAGATAAATATTTAGGCAAAGAATTGTACGAGTTAATTATGCAGGAGTTTGCCGACAGGTTGGAGCAAAGAGGGCGATGATTACATCGGCTGAAGCTGTGAGTAAAGAGGGCAGTGTGCATACTATGAATAGCGAAAATCCGGTGATGGAAAACTTGCCTGATAATACGTCGAACGCTGAAGGGGAAATGTCACCCGTCTCTTGTGCGAAGCCTAAGGTTTCGCTACGCGTTGCCACGTTGCAAGATCTTGCGGCTCTTCAGCACATTGAGAAAACCTGTTTCACTACTGACAGGCTCAGTAAAAGCCGATTTAAATTTTATATAGAGGCAACACATGCCGAGCTTATTGTAGCCGTACGCGATTGTCGTTCTACGGTGAGCGGCCTAGACGAAAGTAAGAACGGAAAACGTGGGCAAACTACTCACAATACAATAGGAGGTCTGCACGGAAGCGATAGTGATGAGCAAAGTATAGTCGGTTACGGTTTGCTTTTGCTTCGTCGTGGTACACAGCTTACCCGACTGTATTCTATTGCAATACTTCATGAAGCGAGAGGCTTGGGAATCGCTGAAAAGTTAATAAACAGCTTGGGGGAGCGGGCGCTTTTGCGGGGAAAGCGATTCATGCGCCTTGAAGTGGCAGTAGGTAACGCTGGTGCCATTGCGCTTTATAAAAAGCTAGGGTTCAGTCAATTTGGTATGTATACCGATTATTATGACGATCATACAGACGCATTACGCATGCAAAAGGTATTGGTCCCAAGTAAATCGGTTAAACCTGAGGTTTATCCTTGGTATCAGCAAACTACGGATTTTACCTGTGGTCCATCAGCACTGATGATGGCAATGTGCGCGCTGGACAATAACTTTGAAATGACACAGGAAAAAGAACTTTCTCTATGGCGCACCGCAACAACTATTTTCATGATGTCGGGACACGGAGGATGCCATCCAGTTGGCTTAGCGCTTGCGGCAGTAAACGAAGGCTACACGGCAGATGTGGTTATCAACCAAAATGTGCCGCTTTTTGTCGATGGCGTGCGTGATTCCAACAAAAAGGCGATTGTCGAAAACGTCGAGGCACAATTTATGACAGACGCTTCTGCCAGAGGGATCTCTGTCGAAATTTCAGACTGGCGCGTCGATATCATTGACCAAACTTTAAAATCTGGTGGTGCTGTTTTGTGCCTTATTAGCACATATGCTTTCGATAAAAAGAAAGTGCCCCATTGGGTAGCAGTTACGAGCTGTGACGCTCACTGCTACTACCTTCATGATCCTGACGCAAGCGAAGGTCAACCCGTTGAGTATCAGCACATTCCGGTTGCTCGCGATGATTTTTTAAGACTTGCCAGTTATGGCACGCGTAAAGTAAGAACATTGGTCCTCCTTAAATTGAAGAAATAAAACTTACTACGAAAGTTAAGTTTTAGCTAAGGTCTTAAGATAACAAAGGCGTCAAGAGACCTTAGTGGTGAACTTGCGTAACGTTAACCTTGTTGTTTAGCGTTTTTAGCTTAGAAACAAGCTGAGAAAGCTCTTTCACTGACCCTGTATAGTCTATGTGCTTGTTCATTTCCTGACCTTTCACAGCACTTCTATAAAGCGCTTTACTTTCAAAACACGCGGTTTGTGCGTCCAAGGCATTCCATTCCGCTTTTAAGTCACATGGAATGCAATGACGCTTGGCTGTAATTTTGTCTTTAATTTGCAACACTTTTCCGATTAATAATTGAGCATCTGTTGGCATAGTTACTTCTCCTTTTACCATTTTTTTAAGCAAGTTACTGATATATAAATGAAGTTTGAGTTCGTTGCTTTAAATAAACCAACCATGCAAATCTTCACTTCTTGCTCTTATATGTAAGTCTGCATTATTGATGCCATGTTCAATAAAAAATCAGGCAGTCTGATTTTCCTTGTCGTAACAGGAAGGTATTTGAAAGCGGAGCGTTAGAGAGTAGTCGTTGGAAAATGCTGACTGCGTGCCAATTCTAGTTTTGTGACGGCAATCGTTACATCGCCATGTACCATGAATTCATCAATGATAGGCATTACTTCTTTGGCAAAGGCTTCATTGGCGTCTCTATCAAAGAATTGCGAGAAACCTTCCGCCGTTGACAGCTCAAGATAGGCTTCTTTAGTAAGCGGTGAGGTCTGTTGCTGTGAAGATTTATTTGGAGATATGACGCCAAGCTTTTTATTTAGCTTTGTTTGAACCTCGTGACTTGCAGCAAAGGCTAAAAACTTTTTGGCTAAAGATAAGTTTTTCGCTTGTTTGGGGATAACAAGTACGTCAATGGGAGCCTCTTCGTATTTACCGACTCCTTCATTAATTTGAGGGAAGGGGAAAAAGCCGATTTTAGGTAGCATGTCCTTTCGTATATCCTGAATAACATAATTACCGATTAACGACATACCAACCAATCCTCTTGATAACAGCGGTAAGCTTTCTCGCCAATGAAAATCTTGATGCTCTGCAATAAAGTATTTTCTCGTTTTTAACGCTTGCAAAACGTTGAGAGTGTCCCTAACGCGATCATCATTAAAGGGAACTTTCCCTTGTGTTAGCGCATGATGAAAATCGAGCCCGTTTAATCGGAGGTTAAGATAGTCGAACCAAGCAGTGGCGGGCCAGTTGCTTTTCGTTCCAATAAAAATAGGTGAAACGCCGTCGGCTTTGATGATTTCACATAGGGCTATAAATTCTTGCCACGTCTTTGGTTCACTCAACGATAAGCGCTCAAATATTTCTTTTGAATAATAAAAACCGATTTGGTAATACGAGATGGGAACAGCGTAATAGCGGCCGTTATAGCTAAGGTTTTGTCTGACGTTTCCGTCGAACGCATTATCAAGTTCGTTTTCCAGCCACAAATCGTCTATGGGTTGAATTAACTCTTTTTCGACGAAATTAAAAAGCCTCTGCCCAGCATGCCAGTACAGCACATCAAAACGTTTATCTTTGGCCAACATAGTGGGAAACGCGAGTTTATAATCTTCACTACTTAGCGCGGTAAACTGCACTTTGCTGTTAGGGTGGAGGGTTTCAAAATCGCGCGCTAGTGTGTAAAAGGCTTCTCTTTGTGCGCTTGTTGATACCGAGACACCAACGTTTAGCTGCTGTGCATAGCTTGGTGTGGTCATTGCAATTGCACTTGGTGTGATCATTGCAATTGAAGCGATCATTGCTAAACAGAGGAGCAAATTATAGAAACGGCGTCTTAGCATATTTTTCTACTATTCCCTTAACATTATTGAGCCTCGATTAATTTATGCAAGCAGCATCTAAGGCCATACAACAACTATAGATAGTTTATCCAATATGCCTATTCAACTTTTGTATGTATATAAAATAGATACAAGAGAATAGCTTTGCGAAAAAGGAAAATTAAATCGTGTTAGGTTATAGAAAATTATCCCACGCTGACTAAAACATTATCTATAAGAATAGCGTTTCGGCTTGTTTCTTACTTTTTTAACTTGGCAGTAGCAAAAATGCGGTGTCCAAATCAATAAGTTTAGAAAAATAGCGGTGACTAAGCTAAATACAATAGATGATGGGGTTAATGGTACTGATGGTCTGAAGTTGTCTAAAACGCGATTAAGTGTTCCATACTGAGAAGGAGAAGCCATAAACACGAGTTGTTCAAAATAGTGTCCGTGCTCTAACTTTCTCATACCTTGTTCAAGAGTGGTGATTTGCGCAAAGCGAGACGCTTTCATTGAGGCGTTTTCTCTGACTACAGGTTCGCTATTTTTTTGTAGGCTTTCCAACATAGCGTCTACTGATGAAAAGCCGTATTGCTTGGCAAGTTCAGAAGAACTTGAGACTTCATCTCGCAGCGCATCATAGTAGCCGTTTAAGTATTGCCGGTAGTGATCGGCTAAAATAGGTACCTGCAGCGTAATAATGAATAAAACTGCAAATACCACTTTATCGAGAATACGCACTACCATTGAACACTCACCATGGATCTTAATTTCAATTCGTTCACAAAATATCAATGGCGAGAAAAGTTGATGCCAACGATATTACAGCTTTCCAACACAGCGCTTGCTATCTAGCCGGTTTACTATTTCAAAGCCGTATAGATAGCGTGGGTTAACCTACTTAGCTGGTCTGGAGATATAATATAGGGAGGCATAATGTATACCAATCTCCCAAAGGGGCGTATCCACACCCCTTGTTTCACAAAGTGGCGTTGAATTTCGGCAACATTGACGGGATTTACCGTCTCAACCACACCTATAGCGCCTAGCACCCTAACGTCAGCAACGCGGGGTAAGTCTGCACATTTTGCCAACTCGGTTTGTAATTGTTTCTCAATAGCAGGAATTTGATGCTGCCAGTGATTCTCATTAATTAAGGACAAACTAGCGTTTGCCACGGCACAAGCTAAAGGGTTACCCATATAAGTTGGGCCGTGCATGAAAACCCCTGGCTCACCTTGGCACACCCCAAGAGCCACATCTTCTGTACATAGCGTTGCCGCCAGCGTCATATATCCGCCGGTAATCGCTTTGCCTAAACACATTATGTCGGGCGAAATACCCGCATGCTCACACGCAAAGAGTTTTCCTGTACGACCGAAGCCAGTAGCAATCTCGTCGCAAATGAATAGCACATCATAGGTGTCACAAAGCTGGCGACAGCGCTTTAAATATTCGGGGTGATAAATACGCATGCCTCCGGCACCTTGAACAATGGGTTCTAGGATAAGAGCAGCCATGGTGTGGTGATGCTTTTCGAAAATCTCTTCGAGTGGAAGAATGTCATCTTCACTAAAAGTCTGTCCAAAACGTGTCTGGGGAGCAGGTGCAAATATTTGTTTGCTTAGCACGCCTTCAAATAAGCTATGCATACCGTTTACCGGGTCGCAGACGCTCATGGCGGCAAAGGTATCACCGTGGTAGCCATTGCGAGGTGCAACAATACGCGATTTCTCTGGTCTTCCTTGACATGCCCAGTATTGAATCGCCATTTTAATCGCTACTTCAACAGAGACTGAGCCTGAGTCTGCTAAAAATACCCGCTCTAAACCAGCAGGCACCATGCTGAGTAAAGATTTACATAAATCTACTGCTGGCTGATGAGTAATGCCACCAAACATAACGTGAGAAAATGCGTCAATTTGCTTGTGCGCTGCGTCGTTCAGTACGGGGTGATTGTAGCCGTGAATAGCTGCCCACCAGCTAGACATGCCATCTACCAATACTTCAGAACTGGCTAATGTAAATTCTGCGCCCTTTGCGCCTACGACCTCATAACAGGGAAGGGGGTTAACTGCGGAAGTATATGGGTGCCAGATGTGCTGTTTATCAAATTCTATATTGCTCACAAAATAACCATCAGTAAAGTTTTTGAATTGGTCAGAGTTGACAACTCGATATTGAGCCATAGACTAAGCCAGCAATAATAATTAGTAAAGGACAGTCAATGACATTGGCATACGCACCCACCGCGCAAACTACCACTATTCGAAACGATTGGACCAAGGCTGAAGTAGAAGCTTTATTTGCAATGCCATTTAACGATTTACTGTTCGATGCGCAAGTAGTGCATAGGCAGCATTTTAATCCTAATGAAGTGCAGGTAAGCACGCTTTTGTCGATCAAAACCGGGGCATGTCCTGAAGACTGCAAATATTGCCCTCAAAGCGCCCGCTATGATACTGGCCTTGAAAAAGAGCGGCTGCTTGAAATTGAAAAGGTCATTCAGCGAGCGAAAGAGGCAAAGCACGTGGGGTCAACGCGTTTTTGTATGGGCGCTGCTTGGCGAAACCCCCGTGACCGGGATATGCCTTATATTTTGAAAATGGTTGAAGAGGTCAAAAGTCTGGGGCTAGAAACCTGTATGACGCTGGGTATGTTAACCCGTGATCAAGCAGTGGCCCTTAAACAAGCGGGTTTGGACTACTACAATCACAATCTTGATACCTCTCCTGAATACTACGGCGACATCATTACTACGCGTACCTATCAAGATCGCTTAAACACCCTTGAGAACGTGCGTGCTGCAGGCATGAACGTTTGCTCTGGTGGTATTGTCGGTATGGGCGAAACCGTGAGTGATCGTGCTAGTATGCTGGTACAACTCGCTAATCTTCCAGAACAGCCTCAAAGTGTGCCAATTAACATGCTGGTGAAAGTAAAAGGTACACCACTGGATAGCGTAGAAGACCTGGATTATTTTGAGTTTATTCGCACAATTGCAGTGGCCCGTATCATGATGCCTAAATCACATGTGCGCTTGTCTGCAGGCCGTGAAGCCATGAATGAACAGATGCAGGCGCTGTGCTTTATGGCAGGGGCGAATTCCATTTTCTATGGTTGCAAGCTCTTAACTACTTCGAACCCAGATACGCATGAAGATGTCATGCTTTTCAAAAAGCTTGGTATTAACACTGAGCGCACGCGAGACTTCTCGGATGAAGCACACCAACAGGTGCTAGAAGAAGAAATTATTCAGCGACAAGAGCAAGCTAGCAACGGCAATGACTTGTTTATTGATGCAACCAAGCCTAAGGTAGCGGCAAGAAAACAGCACGTTACGGAGGCGTAATGGCCTTTAATTGGTTAAACGATTCACTGAATGCGCGAGCCAAACAAGGCTTGCTGCGTCAGCGCCACTGCCAACAATACGAAAAAGACAGCATTATTTGTATTAATGGTGAGCATTATCTCAATTTTTCAAGCAACGACTATTTAGGCATGCGCCAGCACGAAGGGGTATTGCAAAGTTGGGTTGAAGGGCTGGCGCAATTTGGGGGCGGCAGCGGAGCATCACCCTTGGTTACGGGGCACACTCAGGCCCACTTGGCGCTTGAAGCTTACATCGCCGACGGTTTAAATCGAGAAGCTGCGCTGTTGTTTAACTCTGGCTTTGCCGCTAATCAAGCCTTGTGTATGGCACTTTTTCCTCACATTTTTAACGTTAACAGAGGCGCGAATTCAGGTTTGATTATTGCTGACAAGCTAATGCATGCATCGTTTTTAGAAGGGTCACAGTGTGTTTCTGAAAGCGCTAGGCTTCGTCGCTTTAAGCACAATGACCTCAGTCATTTAGAGACCCTGCTGTCGGACGCTTGTCATAAACAAGTATCTGATGCGGGTAGAGGTTCAAATACTCTCATTGAAACAAGTCAGCAAGATATTCTTATTGCCAGTGAGGGGGTGTTCAGTATGGACGGTGACGTGGCGCCTTGCGAGGGAATAGCTGAGCTTGCCGCTGAATATGACGCATGGTTCATGTTAGACGATGCACACGGCATGGGGGTGCTAGGTGATAACGGGTTTGGCACAACCGAAGCGTTAAATTTAAGCCAGCATCAGGTGCCTATTGTGATGGGGACATTTGGTAAGGCGGTGGGCACAGCTGGTGCGTTTATCGCAGGAAGCCAAACGCTGATTGATTACCTTGTGAACTTCTCAAAACACTATGTGTATTCTACCGCTATGCCGCCGGCACAAGCAGTCGCAACCTTGTACTCCCTCACTCATATTGCCAGCGATACGTCACGTCGTGAAACGCTGAATAACAATATCGCTTATTTCAGAGAATCGTTTCATAAACGTTTTGGACAGACACTTAATGTGAATGAAAAGCGAGAAGAAACAGGTGAAATAACCTTGGGGCAGTCGCAAAGTGCAATTCAGCCTATCATCGTAGGTAGCCCCGAACGCGCCTTGGCGCTTAGTGAAGGGTTGAAACAACGCGGTATTTGGGTAACGGCAATAAGGCAGCCTACAGTACCGAAAAATCAAGACAGGCTTCGTGTAACCTTAACTGCAAATCATACCGCCCAAGACATTGATGTGCTAATTGATGCTTTTGAGCTATCGTTGAATCGCTTGAAGGAACCTGAGAGTTCAACAGTAAGTGTTGCGAACGCCGAAATTGGCGAACGAAATGGCAATGGTAAGAGCGAGATATAGCGATGTCATCAAGCTCTGCGCTACAACCAGTTATACCTGCAAAGCCTCTATGTACTCTCGACAGTAAAATGTCTCATGATACATCTTCTGGAGCTCTTGCCATTAAGAGGGCATTTCAAGCTAAGGGCTTTTCGTCAGCTGATGGCTTTCTGTCAGCTGATGGCTCTTTACTAGCTGATGGCTCTTTATTAGCTGATGGCTCTTTATTAGCTGATGGCTCTCCAGCAGCGCAATCCGTCGATACCGTACCAGTGATTAACGAGAAAGATATCGCCCATCGCTTTTCTAAAGCCGCAAAGCAATACAATAGTATCGCATCTATTCAGCGTGTTATCGCCGAGCAAGCACTTATTAATTTACCTCATCGTTTGCAGGGGCAAGCCCTTGATATTGGGTGTGGCACAGGTATTCATACGCAGGCGCTTTATCGTAAAGGAGCAACTGCAACCGGCGTGGACATTGCCGAGGGCATGTTGGCGTTTGCTCGAAAAAAGTACTCTGACCCCATTTTTATTCAGGGGAGCGCGCTTGACTTACCTTTTTCGGAGAACACATTTTCAACGGTGTTTTCGTCAATGGCGCTTCAGTGGGTTAGCGATACAGGTCTTGCAGCCAAGCAAATAGCGAGAGTACTAAAAAAAGGCGGTGTAGCTGAGCTTGCCATTATGGTGGCTGGTTCATTTGATGAACTTAAAACCGCGCGCAAAGTGGCGCAGCTCGCGCAAGCGGATACTGTTATGCCAACAGCGGCTCAGTGGGGATATAGCTTTAAGCAGTCGGGACTTTCGTTAAAACGGGTCATCACCAAAGACTATGTAGATATGCATAGCGACATAATGTCTCTGCTGCGCTCAGTGAAAGGTGTGGGTGCAGGGGCAACAGGACGAAAGCAACCCCCGCTAAATCGCAGAGATATCAAAAAATTAGCCATGGCTTACTTTAATGCGAGTGGTGTGGAAAGTAAGTTGCCACTTACCTACCGCGTGAGTCATTTTAGATTGGAAAAACGATGAAGCAGTATTTTATTACCGGTACCGACACAGAAGTAGGGAAAACCTATGTCACCTGCCAACTATTAAACGCCGCGCAACGCTTATCCCTACGTGCTATCGGTTACAAACCTATCGCAGCCGGATGCGAGTTGGTAAATGGTGAGTGGGTCAATGAGGACGCGTTGAATATTCAAAAAGCGAGCGCCAAAATACGCGTTGGCGAAGTCATCGAAGATGTTGGCGGCTTAAAGGCAGACAGTAATAACAGAAAAAGTGGACAGACACTTCCTTTGCGACAAATAAACAGAAAAAGTGGACAGACACTTCCTTTGCGACAAATAAACCCAATTGCACTCAAACCAGCGATTGCGCCACATATTGCAGCCCTTGAGGAAGGCGTGACGCTAACTTTCGACAAAATTGCGCAAGGGCTTGATTTGCTCAAAACCTATCAGCCAGATCTCTTGCTGATGGAAGGCGCTGGCGGTTGGCGATTACCACTAACAGTGGGCGATGAATATACGCCCACGTACTATCTTTCTGATGTCGTGAAATCGCTTAAAATTGACGTGATTTTAGTAGTGGGTATGCGCTTGGGCTGTTTGAATCACGCACTCCTCACCGCAGAGGCAATTCGCGCTGATGGGCTTGCTATTAAAGGATGGGTGGCAAACGACGTTACAGGTAACATGACACGATACCAAGAAAATCTTTATTCTCTTAAAGCCATGTTACCCGAACCGCTGCTAGCAGAAATTCCCTATCAATCTGAACCCAATGAAGAGGCGTTATTCGCCGCTATCGAGCAAATACGTTAAATCATCACCTGAATTAATTGGCGTTTTTTCATTACCTAAAAAGATAAAACCATCTTTTTCACCAACTAATTTAAGTTGATTTTCAGATAGGCGAAGCGCTGTACCTTCGCGAATGGCAACCACAGGTGTCGTTGGGTTTAGCGCTGTGAATTCGGCTAATCGCTGGTCGCGTGTTTCGCCATTATGGCCGGGTGGCTGGTAGTCGGTATAGTGCGGGTTCAATTGAAACGGTACTATATCTAACGCATCAAAGCTCGGTGGCTCAATAATAGGCATATCGTTGGTGGTCCTAATTGATTGCCCACAAATATTTGAGCCAGCGCTCCAGCCAATGTAAGGCGTACAATCGGCAATGGCGTGCTTTATTGGCACAATAAGCGCATTAGTATAAAGCGTCGAAAGCAGGTGAAAGGTATTACCTCCACCTACGACAATGGCTTGCCCGTTCTTCTTCGCATGATTAATGGCAGTAACGGGGTCATCGACGGTGTGCAATCCGACCACATTGCACTCAGGGAGGGCATTGGCCACAGCGTTTACATATCCGTCGTAAGACTGAGTTACAGCAGCATAAGGAACAAATAGAAGGTCGCGTACGTCGCCTAAGTGTGCAAAAATAAGCGCCCTAGCGTGTTCTAGGTAGGCCTCGTCACCTTGGCGAGAGCTACTAAGCATAAGTAAATGTGCGGTCATACTAACTCCACAATTTTTCAGACGGCGTATCATACGTGAAACGAACTATAAAGTTTAGTCGCGCTCCGTCACTGCATTGAAATAGGACAATGAATGAAACAATCTATATCGGTGTTATTCGTGTGCTTGGGAAATATTTGTCGTTCTCCCACAGCGGAAGCCGTTTTTAAAAAGAAAGCTGCGGAAGCGGGTTTGGATATTGATATTGATTCAGCCGGTACGCATGGTTATCACATTGGAAAGCCCGCAGATAAGCGTTCTCAGGCTGCCGGTGTAGAGCGCGGTTATAGTTTTAAAGGGCTGAAGTGTCGTCGTGTGGATGAAAGCGACTTTGAGCGTTTTGACTATATTTTAGCAATGGATAATAGCAACCTTGCAAACCTTCACGGCATGGCGCCAGGCCAGCATCATAATAAAATTAAGCTATTTTTAGACTTTGCCGACGTTGAAGATAAAGAAGTCCCAGACCCATATTATGGCGGCAAGCGCGGCTTTGAGCTGGTGTTAGATCTTATCGAAGAAGCGTCAGAGGGCTTAATCGCTCATATTAAACAAACCCAAATATTGTAAGGCGGAAATTACGTTGATAAGGCGCAATGTCGTCAATGTTGTAATCATTTCTGTAGGTCTCGCGCTGTTCCTTGGTGTTACGGGAATTATAGGCACGACGTGGTGCTCTGAAGCGTCGTTAGATTTAAAACAGCATATTATCGTTCAATTACAGCTACCGTTGATACTAACTGCGTGCCTTGTTGGCGCTGCGCTCTCCGTAAGCGGCGCAACATTGCAAGTGGTGTTGCGAAATCCGTTAGCAGACCCCGGTATTATTGGTATAACCAGCGGAGCCAGTTTGGTCGCTGCACTTTTGTTGCTGTTAACACCACGGTGGGCATCAGCATATCTTCATTACGTGCTGCCATTAGGGTGCTTTGTTGGTGCGCTGCTTTCCACATTTATTATTTACCGCATAGCAAGGAAGTTGCTGGGCTCTTCTACAGCCGTCATTCTTGCTGGCGTTGCCATCTCCACGCTAAGCGGCGCTGTTATCGCTTGGCTTTATATGTTTAGCGACGCCAATGCCCTTCGCAATCTTACCTTCTGGTTAATGGGAAGTTTGTACCAAACTAACTGGTTAATTTTGTCGGTGGGAGGCCCTCTCATAGCTGCCGCTGTTGCATTGCAGCTTCATTTTTCCGCCGATTTAAACAAGCTGTACGCGGGTGAGATTGCAGCAAAAAGTAGTGGTGTGGATGTAGAAAAACTTACCGAGCGGGCACTCATTGTTTGTGCTGTTGCTGTAGGTACTGCGGTGTCTATGGCAGGTTCTATCGCGTTTGTCGGCTTGTTAGTTCCACACATTTTACGCTTGATTATAGGGCACAATAATCGCTATTTGTTGCCGCTAAGTGCGATGAGCGGTGCGAGTTTGTTAATTCTGGTCGCGTTAAGTTCTGAACTTACCCGTGCCATTACACTTCCGGTATCTATGGTAACGGCCACGTTAGGCGGTCCATTATTAATTTGGGCTTTAGCTAAAGGTCAAATAAAAGGGTAGTGAAAGTGAAATGACGACGAAGAATTTTACTACTCAGCAACGCCCGGTTTCTCCCACTAACCCACAAATAAATATTAGTGAGGATGACATCATCAGCGCGAACCCAAAGCAAAACATTAGCAGCAAAGACGGTGTAGAAGATGGCAAGAGCGCAGCGGATAGACACGACGAAGCGGAAGATCATAGTGTTTTAAGCGTACAGCGTGTGAAAGTCGCTTTACGGCTTTGGGTTGAGGGGATTAGCGCGAAAAAAGGCGAATGTATTCATATCATAGGACCAAATGGAGCAGGAAAATCAACGTTGTTGCTTACCCTTGCTGGCCTTATTGAAGCTGATGAGGGCAACGTCATGTTGCTTGGCAAGCCAATGGACAATTGGTCGCTAGCAACGCTTGCGAGTGTACGTACCCTACTAGCTCAGCAAAGTGAGAGTGGTTTTCACTTGTCGGTAAAGGAATACTTAAGCTTTTATTCGTCTACTCAGCAAAGCGTGCCTATACCTGCTGTTTTAGAAAAAGCGCTAGAGGTCTCCGACTTCTCCAATAAAATTCTCACTCAGCTTTCTGGCGGTGAGCGTCAGCGAGTAGAAATCTGTCGAGCTCTATTGCAAATTTGGCCTCAGCTAGAACACGGCGAAGGTATAGCGCTTTTAGATGAACCGTTACAAGGGCTTGATATAAGGCATCAGTATGCCTTAGCGAGTTTAGTGAAATTCCTTTGTAAAAAAGGGAATACCATACTTATGACGTCTCACGATATTGCCCTTAGCGCTAACTATTGCGACAGCTTATGGCTTATGCAAAGTGGTCGCATGGTGGCGTCGGGCAGACCGCTCGAGGTAGCAACTCAAACCAACCTTGAAAAAGTGTTTGAATGCCATTTTGCTATAAGCAAGCGCGATAACTTTCTAGAAATTCAAGTTTGCGCACCTATTTCCCTAGAATAAATGTGGTAAAGTGCCTCCAGCATTTTTTTAGATTCATATTTTCACATTAGACTGATTAGATTAAAGCGCTATAGACATATAAAGAAGCGCGGTACAGTCTTTCTATTGAAGCTTGGGCTTCAATAAATATTTTCACTTAAACGTTTGCCCTACGTAATTTTT
Organism: Alteromonas sp. KUL150; assembly: GCF_009811475.1. Classification (NCBI taxonomy): domain Bacteria; kingdom Pseudomonadati; phylum Pseudomonadota; class Gammaproteobacteria; order Alteromonadales; family Alteromonadaceae; genus Alteromonas; species Alteromonas sp. KUL150. Next base: position 1,414 of record NZ_BLIJ01000026.1, on the reverse strand, counting down.
ATCAGGAGAACACCGTTGAGTAATTGGCAAGTAGACAGTTGGAGAAATAAACCTATTCTTCAGCAACCAGAGTACGACGACAAAGTACGTTTAAAAGAAGTAGAGCAAACACTGAGTTCTTATCCACCGCTGGTATTCGCTGCTGAAGCGCGTGAGCTTAGGCGCCAACTAGGCGAAGTAAGTCTGGGGAAAGGCTTTCTTTTACAAGGTGGTGATTGCGCTGAGTCGTTTGACGAGTTTAACGCACCTAAAATTCGCGATACGTTTAAAGTTATTCTCCAAATGGCAATCGTACTGACGTTTGCTGGCCGCTGCCCCGTTACCAAAGTTGCACGTATGGCGGGTCAATATGCTAAGCCTCGTTCTTCGGATTTCGAAACCCGCGATGGGGTGACCTTGCCGAGCTATCGCGGCGATATTATCAATAACTTTGAATTCACCGAAGCGGCCCGTCGTCCAGACCCTGATCGTTTGTTAGAAGCTTATCATCGCAGTGCCTCTACTTTGAATCTACTTCGGGCGTTTGCACAAGGTGGTTTGGCTGATCTTCATGAGGTCAACCGCTGGAACATGGCGTTCGTTGAAAACAATCCGCTTAAAGAACGTTATTCGGATATGGCCAACAGAATTCAAGACACCCTTGAGTTTATGGATGTTATTGGCATTAACGCACAAACCAGTTCTACGCTGCATGAAACTTCATTGTTTACATCCCACGAAGCTCTGCTGTTGAACTACGAGCAGGCGTTAACGCGAATAGACACACTTACCGGCAAGCCTTACGATTGTTCGGCTCACATGGTATGGATTGGCGAACGCACCCGTCAGCTTGACCATGCGCACGTAGAGTTTTTCCGAGGCATTCACAACCCAATTGGTGTGAAAGTGGGGCCAAGTATGCAAGAGGACGAGCTTATTCGTTTAATTGACGCGCTTAACCCGCTAAATGACCCTGGTCGTTTAACGCTTATTACGCGAATGGGCGCAGATAATTTGGCTGACAACTTGCCGCGCTTATTGCGTAAAGTGAAAGCTGAGGGCCGACATGTTGTGTGGAGCTCTGACCCCATGCACGGCAACACGTTCTCGGCCTCTAGCGGCTATAAAACCCGTAACTTTGATGCAATCTTGAAAGAAATCAAACAATTCTTCCAAGCCCATGAAGCAGAAGGCACGCACGCTGGCGGTATTCACCTTGAGATGACCGGCCAGCACGTTACCGAGTGCACTGGCGGCGCATATAAAATAAGTGATGAAGACTTAGCGCAGGCATACAAAACGCAATGTGACCCCCGTTTAAATGCAGACCAAGTGCTTGAAATGGCATTCTTGGTTGCTGATCATTTGCGTAATGCGTAATGCGTAATGCGTAATGCGTAATGCGTAATGCGTAATGCGTAATGCGTAATGCGCA
>NZ_BLIJ01000025.1:0-10411 GCF_009811475.1 Alteromonas sp. KUL150 | reverse complement strand
TTGCGTAATGCGTAATGCGTAATGCGTAATGCGTAATGCGTAATGCGTAATGCGTAATGCGTAATGCGCATAGCAGACTTTATTGCATCGGCAATTAACTAAGACGGCATCATGGGATGCCGTTTTTTTACCTAAATTTTACGCGTATATTTTGATTTAGGTTGATATGCTCATAGTGTTCAAATTAATACGATGGATCTATGACGCAATTCAAATATGGTTTCTATACGCTTTTTATTATGGCTACGGCCATTTTAGGATGTTTAGTACTTAGTAACTGGTTCTTGCCGCTCGGCGGAATTCTACTTATTCTTCAACTTGCGTGTGCCATCGTAGCGTTAACCACTTCAAGGTTTTATGGCTTGCTTGCCGGGCTAGCCGGTGCACTGAGCTTTAATTATTTTTTCACCGCGCCTCTTTACTCTTTTCAAATAGCAGAAGTTGAAGACAGCGTTAACTTCGTCGTATTTTTCATTGTAGCTATCCTAATCAGCGAGCTAGCTGTTTACGTAAAATCTCAGCAGCATGCGTTACAGGTTGTTAAAACACAATCTAGTGTTCTGCGCTCTGTGTCACATGATTTGCGCACGCCACTTTCTACCATAATAGGTTCTGTAGAAACCTATATGACATATCAAGACAAGCTTGATGACATTGAAAGACAAGCTTTGTTACAAGGGGTTCACGATGAAGGTAAACGCCTTTACGTATATATTGAGAACCTGCTTCAAGCTACGCGAATTGAGCATAACGCGTTAGCGCTAAACCTGACCCATGTAAATCTAGACACATTTTTAGCCGCCCTTGAAAGTCGGATTGATAGTCGTCGGCTAAAATTGATCAACAAATGCGATAGCCCTGTAATTACTGTGTCTGAATCGCTGTTGCAACAAGCCTTATTTAACGTAATTGACAACGCTCTTAAATTTAGCGACGACAGCGTATGGCTAAGGGTAAGTCATACTGGTGAGAACTATGAATTTGAAATAGCTGACACAGGCGAGGGAATCAGCGATGAACAGCTAAAATCGCCAATACAGCTTTTTCAAACCCGTCGTCGCAGCGATAGTGGAAAAGGCGGCATTGGTTTAGGGCTAAGCGTAGCAGCAGGCATAGTTCACGCCCATGGTGGTGCTATCAAGCTGTCGAATACCACACCAGGCCTTCTCGTCAGTATTTCAATTCCAAAAAGGGATTAGCGCAATGAGCCACACCATTCTACTTGTTGAAGATGATGCGAATATTCGTCAGATGCTGAGCATTGCGCTAGGTGCAGAAGGCTACCTTTGTGTTGAAGCTGCTTCGGTTCGAGAAGCCTTGTCATTGTTTAATCAGCACCGTCCTGACCTTGTCATACTCGATTTAGGGTTACCTGATGGCGAGGGCAGTGAAGTGCTTAAACGCATCAGAGAAACCAGTCGTCTGCCAGTTCTTGTACTGTCTGCAAGAGACCAAGAAATAGACAAAGTTGACCTGTTGTCTCGAGGGGCAAATGATTACGTTAGCAAGCCATTTGGGATCAGAGAGCTTGTAATCCGTGTGAAAGTCCTACTAAGAGATTTCATTCCTGTGGTTGAGCCTACAATGACCACACGAAAGATTGGCAAGATTGAGTTGGATATTACCGAGCGGCGTCTTCGTATTGAAAGAGAAAGTATAGTGCTCGCTCCGAAAGAAGTTCAGCTTCTTGATGAGCTTACAAAACACCCTGGGGCGTTCATTAGCCAAAGAGAATTGTTGAGAAGAATATGGGGTCTGCATCACAGTGAAGATACCCACTACATCCGCATTCTTGTAAGGCAGCTAAGAAAGAAGATAGATCCGTTTGAGAAAGATTTAATAGAGACAATGCCTAAACGAGGCTACCGAATAGCGGTTGACAAACCGGAGGCTAATTAATGTCGCATTATAGTGTAATTGGGCTTGGAAAGTTTGGCTTAACGGCCAGTTTAGAGTTAATTCATATGGGGCACACCGTTACAGGAATTGACCAAAGTGAAAAGCTGGTTGAACAGTATGCAGGTGAGTTTACGCAGTGCGTTGTGTGTGATGCCAGTGATGAGCGTGCACTCAAGGAATTAAACTTGTGTCAGAGCGAAGCCGTGCTTGTCGCTATTGGCGAGGATATGCAAGCTAGCTTACTGTGTACGTTGGCATTAAAAAACTTGGGCGTAGCCAATATTTGGGTGAAAGCTAATAGCTCTGCTCACCACGCTATTTTATCCAAGCTGGGTGTGTCGAAAATTATTCATCCTGAAGAAGAGATGGGAGCAAGAGTGGCGCAAGCGCTTAACTACCCAATGGTGAATGACTACTTAGGTATAGGACACGGCGTTTATATCGTTGATGTCATTTTGTCTGATCACTTTTCGTCACAGCGCTTAAAAGACGTGCTGTCCGTCGGTAAGGGGCAAGTCTCTTGCTTGTTAGTTAAGCGAGGTCACCAGCTACATCATAATCCATCGTTAGACTTTGCGATTACTTCGAAAGATACCGTTATCCTCTGCGGCCATCGAGAGAGCCTAGTTAAAATAGCGCCAAGGTTAGCACAATGAACAGATGGGATCCTGGCTATAGACCCATAGAGCGCTCGCCTAAGGGTTTTAACAAAATTCAGGTAGGGCCACCTCTTATTCTTTCTCTAAGCTTTGTGGCTGTGATTCTTTTAGGCACGGTTATTCTTAAATTACCAATAATGACTCATGAGCCCATCTCGTGGATCCAAAGCTTATTTACCTCCACGTCAGCAGTGACGGTTACGGGTCTTGTGGTAGTCGATACCGGATCTGTTTTTACAACTGCTGGACAAGCTGTGATTGCGGTTTTAATTCAGCTGGGCGGCTTAGGGCTGATGACGTTTGCCATCGTCACGCTCATTGCTTTAGGAAGTAAAATAAGCTTCTTGCAGCAATCGGCCGTGAAAGAGGCGTTTAATCAAACGGATTTATCAACGCTTGTATCTACAGCGAAGTCGGTACTGGCTTTTGCTTTTTTAGTTGAGTTAGTGGGTTTTTGTATTCTGTCGGCCTACTGGATACAGGAAAAGGACGTGAGTGAAGCCCTATTTCACGCGTTTTTTTATACCATTTCTGCGTTCAACAACGCAGGATTTGCACTAAGTGGGGATAGTCTTTCCGCCTATGTGGGTGACCCGATTATTAACATCACTATTTCTGCGTTATTTATTATAGGTGGTCTCGGGTTTTCCGTTTGGATAGAGCTTCATAAAAAACGCAGATGGCAACGCATTTCTGTGTATGCCAAGACGATGATATTGGGTACGCTAATTGTCAATGTAACCGCCTTTTTGCTTATCTTTGTTATTGAAAGTGATAATCCTGCAACCTTGGCGAACCTCGATACTCAAAGCGCATTATGGGCATCATGGTTTCAAGCTGTTACTCCAAGAACTGCCGGATTTAATACGCTGGATATAGCGTCGTTAGAAGATCCAACTACTGCATTAATGTTGTTGCTTATGTTTATCGGTGGGGGCTCTATGAGTACTGCAAGCGGCATAAAACTGATGACTTTCATCGTTTTACTCATTGCCGCGTACAACTATATTCAGCGAGGGGCTGCGCCACGACTTTTTGGTAGGACGATTTCAAACGATACTGTTAGCAAAGCGCTGGCGCTTACGATGATTTCTATTGGTATTACATGGATAGCTATATTTTTTCTGTTAATGTCAGAAAAGGCTGACTTTTTAGATATTGTTTTTGAAGCGGTTTCTGCTCTAGGGACTGTGGGTCTTTCCAGAGGGTTAACTGGCGAGCTGTCAAACAGTGGTGAGTGGATCATTATCTTACTGATGTACGCGGGTAGATTAGGGCCTCTAACATTGGCTTATTTTATTGCCAGCCCTCGAATAAGCCGCATTAAATACCCGGAAGCTAAGCTAGCCATTGGTTAACCTGCAAAAATAGCGGCTCGTTCATCTTCACTTAAAATACCGACGAAGATGGTTTCTCTTCTTAAGTTGGCTGTGCGCTCGTCGCCAGCCAATAAAAGCGCTTTAAATACGGTGGGTTCATCGCGAGCTTCAATAATTCCTTTCCACATCAGATAACTGCCGTAACGCATCATTTTGTTTTGATAACGCGCTTCTAAGGTTTGTTCGGCTTGCTCAAAAAGCTCTGGGTGAGATAGTAGTTTGTCGGCTATTGCACTGTGAACTTTTTTGATGCGTTCGTTTACATCACTTCGACGTTGTTTTCTGGGTCTTACAAACATAAATAGTATTTTCGCTTTAATTTACGCATTTCAACATTACGAGGGCGATGCTTCTTTGTTTTCCAGCTGACATTTAATCATCGTCTAGCAGAGGCTCTACAACTGATTCCAATCCGTTTAACTTTATTTCATACATTAAAGCAAGCTGTTCGCCCAGCTTGTTTTCGGGAAAGCCTTGTTTGTGAAACCATACCAAATAAGGCTCGGGTAAATGAAATAAACGCCTTCCGGCATATTTCCCAAAAGGCATAACCTGATTGATAGCAGATTTAATAAGCATGGGATCCATCTATGCATTAGCTCCTTCACCGAAATTGTTGAGGTTAGTTTCAACACTGTTCTTAGCGTTTTACTCAATATCTTCTTCACTGTCGCGCTGCTGGGCTTGCCATAGTGTGGCGTACTCTCCTTGACGCTCAAGTAAATGCGTGTGTGTCCCTTCCTCTACGATAGCCCCATTTTTCAAAACCAATATTTTATCTGCATCCACAATGGTAGAGAGTCGGTGGGCTATCACTAAACTCGTGTGGCCTTTCGCCGCGTCGCGTAGGGCAGACAATATAGCACGCTCAGACGTGCTGTCTAATGAACTGGTGGCCTCATCGAATATCATGATAGGAGCGCCTTTTAACAACGCGCGGGCTATAGAAACTCGCTGTTTTTCACCGCCTGAAAGTTTGAGGCCGCGTTCGCCCACAGTGGTTTCTAGTTTATCAGGAAGGCTTGCTACAAAGGCTTCTAGGTGAGCCAGTTTCAATACTTGTTGTATTTCTTCATCAGAAGCTTCGGGGTTACCATAGCGAATATTTTCCAGCAACGTGGTGTTAAAAAGCACCGTGTCCTGCGGCACAATACCGATATGAGCGCGTAAGCTTTGTTGAGTGAGCAATGAAATGTCTTTTCTGTCGATGGTAATGTTCCCTTCATTTGGCTCATAAAAGCGAAAAAGGAGTTTCATCAGCGTCGATTTACCTGCACCGCTTTCACCGACAACAGCAACTTTTGAGCCGGGTGGCACCTCAAAGCTCAGGCCCTTTAAAATTTGGCGATTTTCGCTATAGGAAAAGTGCACGTTATTAAATGCGATGGCTGGATTCGTGCAGGTTAATTCAGTGGCGTTATCTGCATCCTTAATGGCGGGTGTTTGGTCTAGTAGTTCAAATAATTTGTCAATATTAGCAAGGCTTCCGCGAATTTCTCTATAGACAAAACCTAAGAAGTTTAGCGGCATGAATATCTGCATGGTAAAAGCGTTGATAAGCACAAAATCACCGATGGTCATTTCTCCATTCATTACCCCAAGGGCAGCGTTCGCCATCATTGAAGTCATCGCAATAGCAATAATGGCCGCTTGACCACCATTTAGGGCGAATAAAGACAAGCGATTTTTTCTTCTCGCTTTTTCCCACGCAGCTAAATCCGTGTCGTAGCGATTAGCTTCAAAAGACTCGTTGTTAAAGTATTTTACGGTTTCAAAGTTCAGCAGGCTGTCTACCGCGCGAGAGTTGGTGGTTGAGTCAGCTTCATTCATTTGAGTAACAAAGCGAGTGCGCCAGTCGGTTGCTTTCATTGAAAAGCCAATATAGGCAATAACACTGCAAACAATGATAAGGGCAAATGAAACGCCAAATTGAAATAATAACAGGCCGACGACTAACGCTATCTCTAGTAGCGTGGGAACAATATTGAACACCATAAAGCGCATAAGAAAACTGACGCCATTTGTTCCGCGCTCAATGTCTCTAGACAGACCACCTGTTCGTCTATTTAAATGAAACCCTAAATCGAGATTATGTAGATGTTTAAACACCTTCAAACCAAGTCGACGCATAGCACGCTCGGTCACACGGCCGAATAAGGTATCCCGTATTTCGCCTAGTAAAACGTTTAGTAGTCTTAAGATTCCATATGCCGCGATAAGGCTGATAGGAACAGCGATGGCCAGTTTAGTTAAATCGCCATTCAAACTATCTACAGTATATTTCAGCACGTAGGGTAGGCCGATGCTGGCAAGTTTAGCTGCTACTAAGCAAAGTAGTGCCAGAAAAACCCGTTGTTTAAACTCAAGTAAATAAGGCCAAAGTTGCGAAAGAACGTGCCATTTAACAGGTTCATCGTGATTAGTAGGAAAACGGTTTTTTCTCATTTTATAGTGTGCTTAATTGTTAAATTCAAAGTAATTAACTGAGTGTTTGCAATATATGTGGCTAGCTGGATAAGGTGTTAACACGAATCAACGTTGTGATTTCTTTAAGCCGATGAAGAGTAACACTTACTAGTATAGTGAATTTTACTTGTTGGTGTACGTATTGAAATGAACTAGAGATTAAAACGGTCTTATTTATAGCCATGAATGTGTTTAATTTTAGCTATGCGGCGCGTACACTAAGAGGCAGTTTAATTTAGTAACCTTGCTGAGTAGCCCTTTGATTGTTGTTCTATTCAGCAAGTTACTAGCATATTCGAAGAGATATCGTCCACGTTTAAGGAGTTAGTTTGTTAGAAGATAGTTTCGGTAGACAGTTTCACTATTTACGTTTGTCAGTGACCGAAGCGTGCAACTTCCGCTGTCAGTACTGTTTGCCTGATGGATATGAAGGTCCGTCTAGCGATCAGTTCATGACACTTGATGAAATAGACACCTTGCTTAAGGCTTTCGCTACGCTCGGCACATCTAAAGTGCGCTTAACCGGTGGAGAGCCAACATTACGACGAGATTTTCTCGATATTCTACGTCTAACCAGCAATACACCAGGAATTGAGCGGGTGGCAATGACAACCCATGGGGCACGAATGGAAAAGTTTGCCCACCAATGGAAAGATGCGGGTCTCGACCAAGTCAATGTAAGCATAGATAGCCTGGATCCTCGCCAGTTTGCAGCCATTACTGGTCAAGATAAGCTTAAAGCCGTGCTCCGCGGTTTAGATGCGGCGATAGATGCTGGTCTTGATGTAAAGGTAAATTCTGTACTGCTTAATGACTTCTCTGACAGCCGGCTTCATCGTTTCTTAGCGTGGCTTAAAGATATGCCAGTAACCCTTCGCTTCATAGAACTTATGGAAACAGGGGATTTACACACCTTTTTCAGCAAGCAGCATCAAAGCGGATCACCGCTTAAAAGCACCTTGTTAGAGATGGGGTGGCAGCCTCTGCTACGCAGAAAAGATGCTGGTCCAGCTCAAGAGTTTTACCATCCCGAATATGCCGGAAAAATTGGTTTGATCATGCCTTACAGCAAGGACTTCTGTAAATCATGTAATCGCCTTCGTGTTTCAGCCCCAGGAAAGCTGCATCTTTGCTTATTTAGCGAAAACGGAATCGATATGAGGCAGCTTCTGGCTAACGGCGATGTAAACGAGGTTATAGCCTTTTTAAAAAACGTGCTTGGGCAAAAGCACGAAACGCATTATCTCCACGAAGGAAAAACAGGGGCAACTAAGCACCTAGCAATGCTTGGCGGATAGTATTGGGGTCTTGGTCGTCCTCAAAAATCTGTAACATATTAGGTTTAATTTATTTGGTTTGTTGCAGAAATAAGCTATATTCACTTTTATAAGTATAAGTAGAATAATAAGTATAAAGGAAGTTTATGCATATCAAGGACAGTGCGCGCCTTTCCTATCACTACATCACCGAAAAAGATGCCGATTTTTTGTGGGAGCTCGACCAAGATGAGCTCGTCATGAAATTTATTAATGGCGGCAGAAAGTCAACGAAAGAAGAGATAGTTGATATTTTCGTTCCACGATTTCAAGCGTATTCAAATCCCGCTCTAGGCTGGGGCCTATGGCGAGTTGAGACGTTAGAGGATAAAGAAAGTATTGGATGGATTTTAGTTCGTCCTTTCGGCTTCTTCACTCAGAGTCCAGAAAGCGAAAACATGGAGTTAGGCTGGCGGTTTAAGCGCCATACTTGGGGGAAAGGCTACGCTACTGAGGCAGCTGGAGCTGTTAAAGATGCTTTGTATGAAATAGGTGTTGAAAAATTCTCTGCCATTGCCAACCCGCAAAACAGTGCATCTATAAATATTATGAAAAAATTGGGAATGACATTCAGTCACGAACAAGAATATAAAGACAAAATTTTCCACGAAACTGTAGTGGTTTATAAGAGCTAACGCTTCTTTCTTAAGGCACATGGCGAGTTGTGCTTTAAACGCGATTATTCGCCCTTCAAAATAGTTTTCACGTTGTCATAGCGGGATTGCTGATCCGCTGATAGTTGTGCTGTCTCTAGTGTTTCCCTGCATTTTCTAATATCAGCCAATGTATTAGGAGGCAGAGAAGTATTTGATTTCCTTGCTCGTATAATCGATTGCAGATAATTCAATGCAATGGACGGATTCTTTGGCATCACTCGAAACGCCTGAGAAAAAGTAGTATACGACTGTGTTAAATCGCCCCGTTTATATTGTGCTACAGCCGTATTATTGAGTGTTTTAGGGCTAAGTGTAATTGCTTCTTTTTCTGCCTTTTCTTGCTTTAAGTAAGTGCTCATTAGGTTTGTGCCATCAGAAGTTGGTTCCTCTCTGGTGGAGATGGCATCTAATATGGCGAGTGATTCTTTTTTCATCCCCACTTCATGCAGCGCTTTCGCTCTGTCTAGTAAAGCTTCAGTAGAATGGTGTTGGTCGTAATCTACGTGAAAGTTTGAAAGCAGCGATTGAGCCTTAGCTGAGTCATCTTTTAAATAGTGTAACCTTGCGTCTATTACTGCCAATTCATCATTGAGCGTTGCTCTAGGGTGCGCTTTTTTTAATTGACGCAAATACTCATTGGTTTGCTTAACAATATTGTTTACATGTTCTGGTTCTGACGTCATTGCGAAATCAACGCCAGCGCGAGCTGCGCATAGATAAATCTCGGGCTTATCATGAATCGACCCTCGCGCATAACGTACTACTTTTTTAGCACTATTGAACTGGCTCTCGTAGTCATGAGTAATTCGCGCTAAGTTTATTGCTCGTTGATACCGTTCTATGTTACGCGGAGACATGGCGCACGCCAATGAAGTGCATTCTAAGGCATCATCGAAAGCCGCAAGTTTGATTTGAAGAGTCGCAAGAAGGTCATAGGCTTCTAATGCGGAGTCTGGACGCGTTGCCAGCTGGATAATCTCTCTTTCTGCATCATCGAATTCATTGAGCGCAATAAGGCTTTTAGCTATCCCCATTTTAGCCCAGTTAAAATCTTGAACATTAATAATAGATTCAAAGAAGGCGATGGCTGTTTGATATTGTTGAGTGAGAAGAAACAAGTCCCCTTTAATTTTCATTGCAAGTGGAAAGTGGTCAGCATTTTCAGGCTGCAACAAGAAAAACTCTATTTCAGCTAATGCTTTCTCATAGTCTTTTTTATCCATGAACGCATAGACGTTTTTCAGCGCCTTTTTTCTAGACAACACTCGCGAGAGCCTTCTATCAAGCTCATTTACTGAAAAAGGCTTTGCTATAAACTCATCTGGCTGAAGTTCAATAATAGCGTGTACGACTTCGGTTGAAGTGTCAGCACTTGTGAAAATGAATGCGCTTGTAAGGGGAAGGGTATGTGCTGCATTTAGCTGCTCTAATAAGAAATATCCACCCTGCTCAGAGCGTAAATTATAGGAACAGATAATCGCGTCGTAATCATGCTCTTGTATTGCAGATAAAGCATGAGAAGGCCTATCTACATAATCCATGTTCCTAAAGCCCAATTGCTCAAGCGCATAGTGTATGTGGCTTTTGGCCAGAACCTGATCCTCAGCAATCAATAGCTTGGTGTTTTTAGCTAACTGTAGTTTCATAAAGTGAAAGCCTCGGAAGCAGGGGATTTATTACCTTACCATGGTATCGGCTGTCTAAGTATAGTGCTTTATGAAGACTATCGCATAACTCGGCTCTTTATAGTAATCACGACTTCGGAAATTGAGAGTTTAAACCCTCATATCTGTTTCGACAAAGGGGAAGTATACAGGGGCATAGATGTTTTTATTGACGACGCTTGAGGATTCTACTAGGGAATTTAGTGCAAGAGATTAAAACGTGGACTGCGTTGAGCATTTAGCTAAGAAATTGGGGATACGAGTAGAGACTGGATTTATTTACGATGTTCTCAATATCTAATGCATCTTACACTTGGTGAGTGTCCAGAGTGACGTAAGGCATGTTTAAGATAAGTTTCGAACAAGGAGAGA
>NZ_BLIJ01000024.1:0-2213 GCF_009811475.1 Alteromonas sp. KUL150 | reverse complement strand
ATATTTTTCAAACCTTGCCTAAGCAAGTGGGGCGGTATTATAGAGTCGGTTCCGTTAGTGTCAACAACAAAATTAAAGAAAAATGACTGTATGCCCGAAATTTAAACACTATGGCTGCATCTTAACTAAATTGATGATAAGAACAACGTTTTAGAAGTGTGTGAGCGTTTAAAAAGTAAGTGGTAAGAAAAGCCGAAGTAAAATGGAAAAAATGGACAGACACTTATTTGTTTCAACATAGACAATTTATCTTAAAAGCAAAATGAAAAGCAAAATGAAAGCAAAATGGACAGACACTTAAAAATTATAAGTGTCTGTCCATTACGTTCCTTAACAGAAAATGTTCTTCAGGAGGGACAAAAGTGTGTGTCTACAATTGTGGATTAGCATCGAAGGGAAAGTGCCTTCAACGATAAGTGTCTGTCCAATTTTTATCTATTCCCAATTCTTTATCGGATTTTCTTTTTTCTTCTGTTCTTAACTTACTTTTGAAGTAGCACGGACACTGGTAGAATGCGCTTAACTTTAGAAATACATTAACAATAGAGAGTGACCATGTCGGTTGTTACACGATTTGCACCCAGCCCAACAGGCTATCTTCACGTTGGTGGCGCACGTACTGCGCTTTATTCTTGGCTTCTTGCTAAAGGGAAGGGCGGTGAATTTGTTCTTCGTATCGAAGATACAGATATTGAACGTTCCACAGAAGAAGCTAAGCAAGCAATATTAGATGGCATGCAATGGTTAGGTTTAACTTGGGATACCGGCCCTATCTATCAAACGGAGCGCTTCGATAGATACAAAGAGCTAATTCAAAAACTACTAGATGAAGGTAAGGCATATAAATGCTTCATGAGTTCTGAAGAGCTAGATGCAATTCGTGAGGCGCAAAAAGAGCGCAGTGAGAAACCTCGTTACCCAGGTACATGGAGAGACAGAACTGACCATCCTGAAGGTCAGCCTTTTGTTATCCGCTTTAAAAACCCTCTAGAAGGCAAAGTGGTTATTAATGACCACGTGCGTGGAAAAATTGAAATTAGCAATACAGAACTCGATGATCTTATCATCCAGCGCTCTGACGGTACGCCTACTTATAATTTTTGCGTTGTTGTTGACGATTGGGATATGGGAATTACCCATGTAGTTCGTGGTGAAGATCATATCAACAATACGCCGCGTCAAATAAATATTCTAGAAGCGCTAGGTGCGCCTGTCCCTGAATATGCCCATGTCTCTATGATATTAGGTGACGACGGTAAAAAATTGTCAAAGCGTCACGGTGCGGTAAGCGTAATGCAATATCGCGATGACGGCTTCTTACCTCAAGCTGTGCTTAACTATTTGGTTAGGTTAGGGTGGTCTCACGGTGACCAAGAAATTTTTTCACTGGACGAGATGATTGAGAAATTTAGCCTAGACGCTATCGGTCAATCTGCCTCTGCATTTAACACAGAGAAATTAATCTGGTTAAATCAACACTACATTAAGACACTGCCAGCGAGTGAAGTTGCTTCACATGCTAAATGGCATTTTGATGAGTTAAATGTTGATTTAACGGCAGGTCCTGCTCTTGAGTCTGTGATTGCTATTCAAGCCGACAGAGTAAAAACACTCAAAGAGCTGGCAGAGATTTCTACGTACTTTTATCAAGACTATGAAGATTTTGATGCGAACGCGGCGAAAAAGCACCTTCGTCCAGTTGCTAGAGGTCCGTTAGAGCTAGCTAAAGATAAATTAATGGCAATAGAAGAGTGGAACCCAGAAAATATTCAGGCCGCCATCAATAGTACTGCGGAAGAATTAGAAGTGGGCATGGGCAAAGTAGGTATGCCGCTGCGTGTAGCTGTGACCGGGGGAGGCAATTCTCCGTCTTTGGATATCACGTTGAATCTTATCTCAAAACAGAAAATTGGCGAGAGAATCGACAAAGCGCTTACTTTTATAGCAAACAGAGAAAATTCATAAAAAAACCGTTGACATGACAGGGGGGGATGCCTAGAATGCGCCCCGCTGTCACGGAACAGTCACAAAAAATGACTAGTACCATGATGGGGCCATAGCTCAGCTGGGAGAGCGCCTGCATGGCATGCAGGAGGTCGGCGGTTCGATCCCGCCTGGCTCCACCAAGTCACACTAAGCTGTGGTTTGATATAGGCTGAAGTTTATTAAACTTCGGACTGAAAATTCGAAAATTTATTTTCGAAGAAAGAATT
>NZ_BLIJ01000023.1:0-11849 GCF_009811475.1 Alteromonas sp. KUL150 | reverse complement strand
CTCAGACTCTGACCCCATTTTTTATATCGCGATTTGGAAGCTTATTAATGTACTCTGACCCCATTATTTTACAGCAGCTATTTGGTTTTTCGGCGTTTCGCGAGGGCCAGAAGGAAGCGGTGGATTTACTGCTAAGTGGTCATTCAACTCTGGCAATATTCCCTACTGGTTCGGGTAAATCACTTTGCTATCAGTACGTTGCTACACAGTTGCCGCATTTAACCTTGGTGGTGTCGCCATTGTTGGCGCTGATGAAAGATCAGCTGGAGTTTCTTCATAGCAAAGGCATTGCAGCAGCCAGTATCGACTCCACGTTAACACCTGAGGAAAACAAGCAAGTGATGAATGATATCCGCTCTGGTCAATGCAAAGTTTTAATGGTGTCTGTGGAGCGTTTTAAGAACGAACGTTTTAGACAGTTCATTGAGTCTGTTAGGGTGAGTATGTTGGTTATCGATGAGGCCCACTGCATCTCGGAGTGGGGTCATAATTTTCGCCCTGATTACCTGAAGCTTCCTGCTTATCAGAAAGAGCTCAATATTCATCTAGTATTATTACTCACCGCTACCGCTACTAAAAAAGTAAAAATGGATATGGCGGCACGTTTTGATATTTCTCCAGCCAGCATTATCCAAACGGGGTTTTATCGTCCGAACCTTAATCTAGAGGTTCGCCCTGTTCTTGAGCCCAATAAAAAACAAGCTTTGCTAGAAGAAGTTAAGAAACAGCAAGGTGCGGGCATAGTTTATGTCACACTGCAGAACAGCGCCGGGGAAGTAGCTCAGTTTCTGCAGCAGCAAGGGTTTACTGCAAAGGCCTACCACGCTGGACTCGATAGTGAGGTCAGGCAACGTATTCAGCAAGATTTCATGAACAACAAGCTTCAAGTTGTGGTGGCGACTATTGCCTTCGGCATGGGTATTGATAAATCGGATATTCGCTTTGTTATTCACTACGACCTACCAAAATCTATAGAAAACTATAGCCAGGAAATTGGCAGAGGCGGGCGAGATGGTGAAGTAGCAAACTGCACGGTATTAGCGAACCTCGACGGATTGGTCACCATAGAAAATTTTGTTTATGGAGATACGCCCGATAAAAGCGCAATTGAGCGCGTAATTACCGACATTAAATCACAAGCGCCGGTTCATCTAGATACTGCAAAAGAAATTCAACCTCCAGATAACAGCGACAACAATGTTTACCAGTGGGAAACCCAAATTAACAGCTTATCGAGCACAAGCAATATTCGTCAGCTTCCCCTTAAAACCCTTTTAGTGCAGCTTGAACTCGCGAATGTTATTCGACCGTTGTACGCCTACTTTGCAGAATACAAGTTCCGGTTCATTTCTGACAAAGCCACCATACTCGGTTTATTTTCAGAAGAGCGTTCGCGCTTTTTAGATGCGGTATTCACGCACTCCAACATGAAAAAGGTATGGGGCGTTGTTAATTTTGACAGTATTTATCAGCATTACGGTGCAGAGCGTTCTAGAGTGGTTGCGGCATTGGAGTATTTGCATGAACATAATCACATCGAGCTTGCATCACGCTTAATTACCGATGTTTATCGCGTTAACAACGAACAACTATGCACGGAAGACTTAACAGATAAGTTAGCGCAGTATTTTGCTGAAAACGAACACAAGGAAATAGAGCGTATAGCGGCGCTGGTAGGCTTCTTCGAACTCAACACCTGTTTAAGCTATAGCCTATCGGCGTATTTTGACGATACCAAAACGCCTTTAAAATGTGGCCACTGCAGTGTGTGCCAGGGTAAGGTGGCTAAGCTTAGTTACTCAACACCTATTGCCAAGCCAGATATGACACAAGTGGCTGAAGCTATCTCAGCACTACAATCTCATTTAGAAGGAAAGTTTGAAGGCCCTATTACCGAATCCATCTATTGCCGTTTTCTTACTGGCATGACGATGCCTTTATTTACGCGCTTTAAAGTAAAGCAAGTGAAAGGCTTCGGAAGTTGTGAAAACTGCCGCTATGCAGATGTAAAAGCGGCCGTATCTTCTGTAATAGCGTAAAAAGGGCAAAGCTAGTATCGCTAAGATAGGTGCAAAAATAACCTAAATCGCACTCTAGGCTCACCCTCTTTCACTCTTTGAAAAGTGTTGTACCTTTAGGCCATATTATCAATATGTTTTAGAATACTACCAAAGGCGCGGCTTCCCACCTTTTGAATTTGTTTGTCGAAATATAAGGTGCCAAGAATAAAAATAGAAATGTGCCCTTTCGAGCGCCACGTTACGTGAGTTTTACCCCCTCGGTCTTCCAAGAGAATTTCTCCCAACTCATGATCGTAGGGAAGCGGGCTGGATTTCACAACCTTGTAACCCAGTTTGAAGGGCGGTTCAAAACAGACTATCTCTTCATGGAGATTTGAGTCGCCAGAAATAATCTCACGAACAGCCCCTACCCCATTTTTATTCTCGTTTCCTTCCCTTAATACGTTCGACGCATCAATGGCCTTAAACTGTGAATAGTTCTCGTGGTCGCTTAATATTTCAAACACGGTTTCAATGGGTTTATCTATGGTTCTTTCCACACTAATTGAAAACACTTTAAGCCTACCCTCAACGTTAATTAATAAGTTTCATCGATAGTACATCAGGTTTAAAGAATAATTTACTTAAGAAATGATTAGCCGTGTAGATAGTCTTTTTACAGCATAGTAAATAGGAAAGAACTAATTTATAGTGAGAAAGAATATTGACTGAACAAACAGTAAAGGAAAGATGGCGCCACTACACGGAAAAGAAAACTCCAAACAGGGCTCGCTAGTTATTGTCGGCACAGGTATCAGTGTTGCCGGCCAAATGACGCTAGCAGCTAAAAGCTTCATAGAAAATGCTGACGTTGTATTTATGGGTATCATGAATAAGGTTGGCGAGCATGTCGTATCTAGTTTGAATCCGAATAGTGTTTCTTTAGATGACCTTTATGAAGAAGGTAAATCCCGCGCCGTCACCTACTCTCAAATGGCTGAGCGTATCGTAGAAGCAGTAATAAGCGGTCAAAATGTTTGCGCTGCTTTTTACGGGCACCCCGGTGTTTTTGTTACCCCGTCTCACGAAGCCATCCGCAGGGTAAAAGCACTCGGCCTTGAAGCTCACATGCTACCTGGGGTATCTGCAGAGGACTGCTTAATAGCAGATTTAGGCATAGACCCATCGCGATTTGGCTGCCAGTCTTATGAAGCTTCGCAGTTTTTATTTCGCGATTACCGCATAGACCCTTACATGACACAGATTATCTGGCAAATAGGCTTGGCTGGCGAGGCCACGTTAAGCGTGCTAAATGCCAACCATAGTCAGTCAGGGCTCACTATGTTAGCCGACATTTTGTCGGAGCATTATCCTGATGATCATGAACTTATTATTTACGAAGCGGCGACACTGCCTATTTGTGAGCCGAAAATACAAAAAGTATTGCTTTGCGAACTTAAACACGCGAAACCCACACTTATTTCAACTCTTGTTGTTCCCTCTCTTGGCATGCCAGCATATCGTCAAGATCGCCTTGCAAAGCTCGGCTTAACAGAACAACAAGTTATTAACTATAGAAACCCAAGTATAAATTAAAAAGGACAATTAAATGGCTAAATCTATTGAAGATTTCTTGGTCGAACTCGACACGAACAGCAAGCTTTTGGAAGCCTATAAAAAAGACCCAGTGGCAACCGCTAAGAAATATGGTTTACCTGACGATGAAGTGCAAATCATTGCAGATAAAAAGTGGGATGAACTCTCTAAGCGATTCGACGACACCAGTAAAACAATCCGCGTCATCAATTATTAGTCAGTAAGCACTAGTAATGAAGCATTTAATCAGCGTTTTGGTATGTATTATTGCGATAGCAATGGTACAGCCCAGCTATGCCGTGGATAACGCATTAACTAGTGCCACAAATTCCCAAGAACTGTTAAAAGGGCTTAAAGCGCGCGTACAAGAAAATGACCCGTCTGTTGAAGAAACGTTTTCTCAATTAAACCAGTTTTTCACGGACAATCCCGGTGAAACAGGCAAAGCACGCTTTCAAAATATCAAGGCTTACTACTTCATTCTGAAACAAGATTACGTCTTGGCATATGAAGCACTCTTATTAGCCAGAAAGCGTGCTAACGCAATCGATAACGCTACTGCCCTTGCTGAATCGTACCGATTAGAAGGTTTAATTTTAGATTTGTCTGGAGAGCATGCTAACGCTTTAGAAGCTATGCACCGTGCGCTCGATATCTTCAACAAAGAAGAAAGCGATCGAGTTTTACTTGTCTATAGCGCGATGGGCAACGTTTACATGTCGCTCAAAAATTACGAATTGATGTTAACGTTTGGGCATCAATACCTCGCGTCAGCCCAACGATTTAAAAGCAAGCAAGATGAAGGTGTTGCCTATTTTTACCAAGGTTATGCGCAAAGAGCACTGGGCAAATATCAAGATGCCAAAGTGAGTTTATTGCTAGCAGAAGGCCTTCTCAAGGAAGTCGGTTACCCCTTTATTGGTATTGTTTATGGGGCGATGTCCGAACTACATATAGCAGAAGGCAATCTTAACGAAGCACTTAAAAGGCTGAATCAAGCGTCAGAAGCAGACCGACAAGTAGGGTTTCGCTACAGCGAAGGTTCACACCTTATCCACTTAGCAATGATTTATACACAGCGCGGCGACTTAGATCTTGCTATTAACGAGCTAGAAGCAGGGCTGAACAAGGACATCATTAAAAATGACAAGGTGCTACTGCTTGATGTATTAGAGCAATTAATCACGCTTCATGAAGAAAAAGGGAACTTAGCAGCAGCGTTGCAATATGCAAAGCAATATAAAGAAGCTTACAAAGAAAGCTTTAATGAACAGCAATCAAGGTTGTTAGCACTTAACCGAGTTCGACTTGCTATCTCTGAAAAAGAAGAGACGATAAAGCTGCTAGAAAAAGATAACCTGCTAAAAGAGCAGCGTAATCTTATCCAAAAAAAGAAAAATACATACCAACTGTATTTTATCGGCGTAGTTATTCTTTCTCTTATTCTAGTGCTCGGCCTTTGGCTTAGAACGCGCCACCAGCGTAAGAAATTAGATTCCCTCACTCAAGACTTACAGAAGGCAACTCAAGCTAAATCTGATTTTCTCGCGCGCATGAGTCATGAAATTCGTACGCCTTTAAACGCTATCATCGGGCTAACTAAACTCTCTCAACGTGCAGCAGAAGATAAAGAACAACAAACCAACCTTATTCAAATAGAAGGTGCATCGCACACCCTTCTTAGCGTTATTAACGACATACTCGACTTTTCAAAGATAGAAGCGGGCAAATTAGATATTGAGTCTACGCCGTTTAACTTAGATTCGCTGGTTAACCAAACTATCCGTCTGCATCAGGCTCGCGCAGAAGAAAAACATATTGAACTCATTCAGCATATTTCTCGAGACGTTTCTTTAAACCTAATAGGTGATCCGCTTCGCATACAACAAATTTTGAGCAACTTGGTTAGCAATGCAATTAAGTTTACTGAAGATGGGCTGGTGTCAGTAAGCATTCGGGCCACGCAAAACGGTGATAACATTCAACTTGAGTTTGAAATAAAAGATACCGGCATCGGACTAACCACTAAGCAAAAGGCGCAATTGTTTCAACCATTTCATCAGGGTGATGAATCCATTTCCAGACGCTACGGCGGCACTGGTTTAGGCTTGGCTATATGTAAACAACTGGCCTCGTTAATGGGTGGTGAAATTTGGGT
Organism: Alteromonas sp. KUL150; assembly: GCF_009811475.1. Classification (NCBI taxonomy): domain Bacteria; kingdom Pseudomonadati; phylum Pseudomonadota; class Gammaproteobacteria; order Alteromonadales; family Alteromonadaceae; genus Alteromonas; species Alteromonas sp. KUL150. Next base: position 6,095 of record NZ_BLIJ01000023.1, on the reverse strand, counting down.
TGAAAGCCAAATTGGCAAAGGCGCAAGCTTTCACTTCACCGTACTTGTAAACGCCGACCCTTCAAATCAGATTGTTTCTCCTTCAAATCAGCTTGCCGCGTTGAAGGTACTTGTTGCCGACGACATAAGTGCTTCACGGGATGCAATATCTGAAGCGCTTTCGATTTGCAATATCAAAGCAGACATCGCTGCTGGCGGAAAAGAAGCGGTGGCAAAAATTCGCTCGTCCACTAACGAAAATGCTCCATACGACATTCTTATTCTAGATTGGAATATGCCAGATATTGATGGCTTAGAGGTGGCCGCCATCATGAATCAAGAAGCTTCGGTCAAACCGCCTAAAGTGATCATGCTTTATGCATTTGAGTCGCCCAATATGCGTCAACAAGCCAAACAGCTTGGCATTAGTACCTTTATTAAAAAGCCGTTTAGCACAAGTGAACTTGTCGATAGGCTGCAAGAACTTTGCTTAAACGTTAACACTAAATCCTTACCAGCAGATGCAGCGCCTGTGCCCAATTTACGTGGCACGAAAATACTTTTTGCTGAAGACAACGCGCTTAACCAAAAAGTGGCGCTCGGTTTATTAGCAGACACTCATGCAACAATTGAAGTGGTAAATAATGGCTTAGAAGCATTCAATGTACTTCGCAATGACAGTACGTTCGACGTGGTGTTAATGGATATCCAAATGCCAATAATGGACGGCTTAACGGCAACTCAACGAATTAGACAGGAACTGCAACTTCGCTTACCTATTATTGCGATGACGGCCCACGCCATGCAGCAAGATATCGATAAAAGTTTAGAAGCCGGCATGGACGGCCATATTAATAAACCCGTGGATCCAAATCGCTTTTTTGATGTGCTTGTCGAAATACTCAACAAGCAACAGACATCGGCAACCACCGAGATTATTGACGAGACTTTATCCGAGCCCACCCCACTGGACTACATAGATAAACATCAAGCAATGCAAACGCTCCTTAACGATGAAGCGCTATATCAAAGTTTATTAGAAGATTTTGCAGTCTTAAACGGTGAGCTAGATGTGCTTCGTAGGGCGATAGATGAAAAAGACTACATGACCATTGTAAGGGTAGTACATATTTATGTTACCGCCCTCAAGTACATTGGTGCTTACGCTCTAGCGGACTTAGCAAGCTCTGTAGAGCGCACGATAAATCAAAACGAAAGCCAAACAACCCAGGCATTTGATGAACAGCTAGAAACGCTATTTACGGCCTTAGTCGAGATGAATGCAAGAGTTGAGGAAGTGATAAGCTAGTTATTACGAAACGTAAGGTTACCGTTGGAATACCATACTGCAACGGAAATAAAAGGGACAATGCATTGTTCTTATGAAGCCTGCGTGGATTGCGCAGGCCTATCTATTTGTAAAGCGCAGGATATCAGGCTTTATTTTTCATCTTCGTCATGCGAGGCGTATTCATTTTTCATCAGCCATGCATAAGCGGTGATAAAAGCCGTTTCTTGGAACTGTTTTAAGCCCGTTTCTGAAAATGGCACAGCTAATGGATTCTTACGTAGCGCCTCTTTTATATCCGTAGGACTGAAAACAATAACCTCTAGCCCGTCAATCAGTTCAATCGCAGCTTCGAGTTTAAAGCCAATAGCGCTTCCCGCGAATTTACCTTTGGTTTGGCGCTGACGAATTATCACAGCATCAATTTTGTAATCTTCGACAAGCTTAGCAAAGGTGCTTTGAAAGCTTTTTAAGCCCTTAGCGCTAGTATCGGCGAGGGTTAGACGGCGCGTACGGCAGTCTGGCAAATGAAACAAACCATCAGCGAGTGACGCCAAACTAATAATTGCTTCATTACCTTTTAAATCTATACCACAGACTTTCATATTTATTCCTAATTACGTTTGCCTGCTATTATAACCCGTTTCGCGGCTGTTATTCACTTGCGAGCACTTTTCTTTATTTCCCCTACAACGAAGGGACCAAACTAACTCAGTACAGACTTAATAGTCTCTTTGGATAACGGCTTAACAAAATGCTTATCAAATCCTGCGGATTTAGAATCCTCTACGTATTTTTCAGACCCCCACCCGCTTTGAGAGTAAAACTTAACGTGCTCTACCTCTGGTAGCGCTTTTAGCATTTTGACCAGCTCATAACCGTCTATGTCCGGCATGCCAATATCAAGAAATACAAAGTTTGGTTTAAACGCTTTAAATGCATCAATGGCTTCTTTCGGAGACGTAATTCCTAAAGCGCTAACCCCCATCGATTCAGCTAACAAACAATAGGCGTCGATAAGGTCTGCGTTATCATCTACAAACATCACTTTACTTTTGCTGTGCACAACAGACTCTATTTCTGTACTTTCCGACAGCTCAAAGGCAGTTTTAGAGATCGGCAACCTCACTTCAAAGGTACTTCCTTTATCGATGCCTTCACTCATCACAGACACCTCTCCATGATGTAAAGCCACTAGTTTACTGACTAGCGTTAGCCCTATACCCAGACCGCCCTTGGTATGCGTAGAGTGCGCTTCAATTTGAGTAAACATGTTGAATACATCTTTCAGCCTGTCTTCAGGAATGCCCATGCCGTTATCTTTAACAGAAACGACAATCGTGACTCCCTCTTTTCTGATATCTACATCTATCTTTCCTGACTCTTTCGTGTATTTAGCCGCGTTGTGAATAATGTTGGAGAAAATCTGGCTTAATCGCGCTTTATCGCCATAAACAGTTACATCCTCTTCAAGACAATTTACCGTTATGTCGTGATTCTTTGATTTTACCTGCTGTTCAACAATTTCAAGAGAGTCTGACAGCACGTCTTGAATACTTAACCGTTCAAACTCAAGCTTAACCTTGCCTCGCGTAATACGAGATACATCCATTAAATCATTGATAAGTTTGGACATATATTCCGCTTGACGGTTGATAATAGCGGTCACTCTTTTACGCGTTTTATCATCATCAACGGTTTCTAAAATGCTTGCCCCAGACATAATTGGCCCTAATGGGTTTCGCAGTTCATGGGCTAACGTAGCAAGAAATTCATTTCTGTAGTTGTCTTGCTTTTCAAGCTCTTGAATACTGATGTGCATGCGTTCTTGTACATCAAGCGCATACACAAGAAACATTCTATTTAGGCGGTTAGCGGTATCAATATCAGTCCTATCAAAAGCTGTTGAGCGCCCTTCAATAGCGCGGGTATGAATAGTAAACGCCGAGCGAGGTTTAAGACGCTCAGCTTTTGGCGCATCTTCTGATTTCTCATCGTCAGCACCTATCCATTTTTGAACTCTATGGGTTTCTTTTCTAAACCATGCGGTAAAATACTGCTTTTTTTCAAACAGCGGGATGATCATAATACCCGCTATGCCGTGCTCTCGCGCCTCTGGGTAATCGTCATAGAGCGAATCGTTTGTGTAAGGAAAACCGCTTTCGCTAACCGCTTTAGAAAAGATGTCTTTAATAAGCTCTATGGGTAAGGTAGACCCAAGAGTGATGGTCTCGTACTGCGAAAAGTAAACAAACCCCGAACTATTGAGCGCATTTAAAAACGCCCTTTCGCCGCTTTTAACCACGCGACTAATTGGGTTTGCTGGGCCTATTTTGTCGAGCATAGCGTCTACGGCTTTGTCGGTAACATCCTTTTTGCGTTTCGCAATCTCCTCTTCTTTAGCCAACAAATGCCAGCTAAACAATTGGCTCAAGTTTTCACATTGCAGCCTTACGTTTTGAGGAATATAACAAGCCTCGCGATGATGACAGGATATAAGGCCATAAAGCTCTCCATCCGTTACCAACGATATGGAAAACGATGCTCGTAAACCTTGATTTCTAATATATTGAAGGTGTATAGGCGAAAACGTTCGTAACAACGAACGCGTGAGATCTAAACGCTCTCTCCCCGATTCTTCTGCAGAAGGAACTAACTTGGCAGGGGGCAGTTCTGTATCCGGAACGAGCCTTACCCAATTGGTTTTATAAAGCTCTCGGGCTTGCTTAGGAATATCTGAAGCAGGAAAATACAAATCTTGATAAGACTCCATATCTTCTGCTTTGGCCTCCGCTATGACCTTGCCTGAGTAGTCTTCATTGAATTTATAGAGAACCACTCTATCCATATTCGTGAGATATCTAATGGTCGAAACCATTTCTCGCGCCATCTCGCCCAGCGACGTCATTTCTTTGAAGCGCGGCGCGATAGACATTGAATAGAGCTTTATAAATTGCTCTGCGCTATAAACGTCTCTAAATTCTGTAGCGGGCTCTAGCTCAACCACATAGTGATCACCAGAATCGTAAACTACCGCTAAATAGTCTATTTCTTCGCCTGCTTTTAAGAGCGCCCCCTTAAGATGAAGTTGAATGGGTAGCCTTATCTTGCTTGCCGATACTCTGTCGAAGGTCTCTTCAAGAAACGTGCGCTCATCAGAATCGGAGGATAAAATGTCTAAAAAGTTTTCCCCTATGATCTCGTCAGCAAAAATCGAATTGCAATTCTCGCTTACAATTTCAATTTTCAAGTCCTTGTAGCTGAATGCGATAAGAAAACCGTAACTTTGTACACTTTCGGGAATATGTATAGGCTCATCTTCACAGCGTTCAAAGTTAAAGTTTTGGGGGAATTGACTCATAGGGTTCCTAAGGTTTGTATTAGCTAAGCCATTCTTGGCTAAGAATGGCAACGTATCATATTGATATTCAGATTTATAATGCTCTCTCTATGAACTCGCTGAATTTAATGTTTGTAAAATTGCAAATCGGAAACGCCACAAAACGTGTGTTGAACTGAAATTACAACCTTCAACGCTGCATGTTTTATGGCGTTCATCATTATTCAGGGAGCTGAAGCTTAATTAAGCGCGCGCCTTCCTTATCTTCGAGCACATAGATATTACCCATGCCGTCTTGCTCGACTTCGCGTACGCGCTTGCCCCATTCGTAACGCTCTGCTTCTTCTACTTTCCACTTGCCTTCATCATCTTTACCAAAAGCAACGCGAACTAGTGCTTTTGAAGACAGTCCACCGATAAAGCCATTCCCGTTCCAGTCGCTAAACTTGTCGCCTTTATAGATGATAAAACCAGCTGGGCTGATAGCGGGCACCCAAGCCAACTCGGGCGATTTAAAAATAGGAATATCTTCGTGATTTGGAATTTTTACGCCCGAGTAATGGTCACCCTGCGACACCGTTGGGTAACCATAATTGCGACCTCGTTCTATTAAGTTGAGCTCGTCACCATGGCGAGGCCCCATTTCGTGAGCCCATAAATTACCTTGTTCATCAAAGTCTATGCCCAGCGGGTTGCGGTGACCAAGTGTCCAAATCTGTTCGGTTACGCTACCTTGACCATAAAACGGATTATCTTCTGGCACACTACCGTCGTCGTTTAAGCGCAGCACCTTACCTAAGTTCATCGCCATGTTTTGGGCTGGGGTGAATTTTTGACGCTCGCCAGAGGTAATAAACAAATGTCCGTCAGGTGAAAACGCCATGCGATGAGAGTAATGACCGTTACCGGTCACCTTCGGCGATTGACGCCAAATTAGCTTTCTATCAGACAGCTTCGCACCGCTATCAGAAATAGTAAGCGTGGCACGCTCTATCACCGCGCCACTGAAGGCATCGTCTTTCTCATCTCGCTCAATATAAGAAATATAAATAGTGTTGTTTGACGCAAAGTCAGGGTGAATTATGACATCACCTAGCCCGCCCTGCCCGCGTGCAGTAACGTTTGGCACATTACTAACTTCAAAACGCTTTTGCTGGTTTTCATCAAGTAGCCATAATGTGCCGGCTTTTTCCGTTACCAAGCTATGCCCATCAGGCAAAAAGGCCATGGCCCACGGGTTGTCGAAGGTCGACTGCACACTCCCCATTACCGAAGTGCCTACACTGCCTTTCATCTCTACTTGTTCAGACGAGACTGACTGGGCAGACGTAAAAAATGAGGTAGCAAATAACGTAACCAATAGTACGGCCTTTCGGTTCATGCTAGCTTTGTGTTTATTTGTTGTTTTCATCGACGTTCTAACCTTTTCGAGAGTTTGCGTACTGCTGGATACACGGTGAAGCGTTTATTATACCAATCCGCATAGAT
>NZ_BLIJ01000022.1:0-1874 GCF_009811475.1 Alteromonas sp. KUL150 | reverse complement strand
ACTGGTATTACACATCAACGGGTGGCGCAAAGAGTTTCAGTTACCAATGGTTACGTAGAATTAATTAAACAGGTTTATATTTTTGCCTTTGATTTGTTACTCGTTACTGGCACCTTGTATTTATTCGCACGCCCCTAAACTTTCTTTAATGAAGCTATACTTTACTTAAACACCACCTATGTTATTTTCAATTCAGTCTTAGCAACGAAGATAAGGAGGTGATCATATGTCGAGAGTTAAGGTATTTGAACAGGCAGCTATGAGTGAGGGTCGTTCTAGCTAACCCCTTTAACGTAATTGCTCTAGAAGGCTGTCTATTCAGCCCAGCTCGGAAAGCCGCATCACGTTGCTGAATGCGGCTTTTTTACTCCCTTTACAGAATTTTATTACACAAGGCTAAATTTCTTGTTTGTCGCGCGTCAACACGTCAAAACCTTTCTAAAATTCATAAAAGCACATCAAAAAGATGGTAAATTGGTTAAATCGAAGAAGCCGCGCTTAAAAACTACGTAAATTAAACGCTGTTACCTTTCCTAATAGAGTCACAAAATAAAAGTACGTTTAACGCGAGACAAAATGACGAGCGTTGGGTTTTACCAAGGAGTAAAAAGTTGTTCAGGGTTGGACTATTCATTTTAATAACATTAGTGAAATTTGCTCATGCAAATTCGAGTGACAGCATTGAGCAAAATAATGTTCTGGCGTTTCACGCAGACAATGCATTTCTTACTGAAAGGGTAAATCTACAAGGCAATCCCTATTCTACTTCTGTCGATACGGTACAAATGCTAGTTGATGAAATAGGGCATACAGATCCCGTGCTTCATGTTCCACTTGTGCGTTCTTTTGCGTATATGCAGCATGGCGAAAACATTTGCGTACTCAATAAAATAAAAGCACCTGAACGCGAAAAAAATCATCTTTACTCACTACCGCTTAGCTTTTTCCAGACACAACGTTTTTACCAACTGGCATCACTGCCACCAATAGAAAAAGAATTTTTAGATGAAAAAGGCCGAATACTGAGCATATCTCGTGTATTAGAAGCCTTTCCAGACTCTTTTATTGTGTTACCAGAAGAATACTCATTCGGCGAAAGGATAGACGACGACCTAAAGCAAGTTAATCGAGAGCAAATCCTTCGTATAGCAAATAATATTTATTACTCTCGCTTTATGGAAATGTTTTCAAAAGGAAAGTCTGATTTTGCACTCATTTTTCCTGCAACTTTATTCAGAAGTTTTGGAGAGAACATGCCTATTAAAGTGCGCAGTTACTCTATTGCAGATAACCCTGACTATGTATCAGGCCACGTTATCTGCCCCAATACGTCTCAGGGCGCAAAGCACATAGAGCGTATAAACGCTGCAATAAAACGCATCTATTTAACACCTGAGTTTATTAGTGCTCATACGCGCTATTTGCCTGCTCAGGACAAACAAAACTTGCGAACTATCATCGAGCAATCTATTGAAAAGTTAATGCTTGCCAACTAATGACTTGGTGATTTTTTGACAAGTTTGAGTGACTATGACAGCTTAGGTAAATTCAAGTATAAAAAGAAACTCACGGCTGATAGCGGAAAAGGGAATTTCAAATGTATCAAAAGCTTGCCCGCGTTTTTACTGGCGCTATATTTACCGTAAGCCTTAGCTTTCACGTAAACGCCAAAGTGCGTGGCGAGGCCGTAGTTACAACAATAAAGTCAGAAGTTTTGAATGAGTCGCGAGAACTGCTTATTCACTTACCTAATAACTATTCCCGCTACAAAGACACCACCTACCCAGTTTTATATTTGCTAGATGGACAGCGTAATTTTGCCCATACCGTAGGCACGCTTGATCTGCTAAATCAGTCTGGAATGGCGCAGGAAA